>JAUYBJ010000005.1 GCA_030693155.1 Methylococcales bacterium | reverse complement strand
ACTTTCACTTTACATTGTCCGCAAGTACCACCACCGCCACACGCTGAGGACACGAACAAGCCGTTATCCGACAAGGCAGTCAGTAGTTTTGATCCCGAAGGAACATGGATTTTCTTTTCATCGTTGATGGTGATTTCAACGTCACCTTCGGCAACTAATTTACTTTTCGCACCGATAATGACAAACACCATGGCTATAACCAGCCCAGTGAAAATAATAATCCCTAAAATAATTTCCAGCATATTGATACCTTCCTAAAGTTGGATGCCAGAGAAAGCCATGAAGCCAAGCGACATCAGACCCGCAGTTATAAAGGTGATTCCGAGACCTTGTAAGCCTGCTGGTATATCACTGTATTTGAGCTTTTCGCGCACGCCCGCCATAACGGTAATGGCTAATGCCCAACCTAAACCACTGCCTACGCCGTAAGTGACACTTTCACCTAAGTTATAGTCACGTTCAATCATGAATAAACTACCACCTAGAATGGCGCAGTTTACGGTGATTAACGGTAAGAATATGCCCAGTGCGTGGTACAAAGCGGGAAAGAATTTGTCTAAAATCATTTCCAGAATTTGTACTAACGCGGCAATCATGCCGATACAGCTCAGTAGTGCAAGAAAGCTTAAATCAACGCCTGTAATGCCCATCCAAGAAAGTGCATCTTCTTTTAACAACGCGTGGTACACGATGTTGTTGGCAGGCACGGTAATGGCTTGAACGACCATGACCGCGATGCCTAAGCCCATTGCAGTCGAGATTTTTTTCGAGACTGCAATAAATGTACACATCCCCAAGAAGAAGGACAGTGCGAGGTTTTCGATGAAAACCGCTTTAACGAATAAACTAATATAGTTTTCCATTAGTGATGTCCTCCTTCACCATGAGAAATCGACATGATTTTGAATTCAACGGTTTCATTTTGAGCAGGTTTCCATTGACGGACGCTCCAAATAATCAAGCCGATGATAAAAAACGCGCTAGGTGGCAATAGCATCAAGCCGTTTGGATCGTACCAGCCACCGTCTTTGGTTAGTTTTAAAACTTCAATACCCAGTAATTTACCTGAACCTAAAGTTTCTCTAAAAAACGCAACGATGATTAAAATCAAGCTGTAACCTGCACCGTTACCGATACCGTCCATGAAACTTTCCAGTGGTGGATTTTTCATGGCGTAGGCTTCAGCGCGACCCATTACGATACAGTTGGTGATAATCAAACCCACGAATACTGATAGCTGTTTACTCACGTCGTAAGCAAAGGCTTTCAAACACTGATCGACCACAATTACCAGCGATGCGATGATAGTCATTTGTACGATAATCCGAATACTGCTTGGAATATGGTTACGAATGGCAGAAATCGCCGCACTGGAAAACGCGGTTACTAAGGTCAATGCTAATGCCATAATCAATGACGTTGACATTTGTGAAGTGACCGCTAATGCAGAACAGATACCCAATACTTGTAACGTGATGGGGTTGTTGGTCACTAAGGGTTCGACTAAGACCTTTTTGGTTTCGTCATTAAAAATTTCGCTGCTCATGATTTTTTCTCCGCAACCGTTCTGACTTTGGACAAATAAGTCGCAAAGCCTTCTTTGCTCATCCAGTATCTAACCAAGTTAGTTACGCCTGTACTGGTTAATGATGCACCTGCTAAACCGTCTACTTGGTATTGTGAACCTGCTTTGCTGGTGTCAACTGTGCCTTTAATTAACGCAAGTGCTGGCTCGCCTTTATCCGCTTCTTCAATCAGCCCTTTTTCTAAAGAGGCTTGATCTGATTCTGCATAGACTTTTTTGCCTTTCCACAACGCACGCCATTTTGGATTAACGACTTCGCCGCCTAACCCCGGAGTTTCAGCCTGATCGTAGAAGTTAATGCTTTGTACGGTTTGACCGTCAGCATCTAACGCCAAGAAGCCGTATAAAGTTGACCATAAACCATAACCACTAACGGGTAAAATAATAGATTTAGTGGTATTGCCATCTTTTACTAAATAGACTTTAGCCAGTTTCGCTTTAACACGGATGTGGGCAATGTCTTTGTCTTTAGGAATCGCAACGCTTTGTGCAGGATCTTTTGCCGCTTTGCGTTGGTCGTATTCGTTGGCATTGCCTTCCGCATACTCACCTGTTTCCAAATTAACCAATTTAGCTTCAATTTGGTTGGCGAATACTTTTTCAATATCGCTATCGGCTTGTAACAAACCAGCAACATCAAGAATATTTTTCTTCATGTCCAGTTCTTTGTTACTGATTTGCAACGGTTTTAAAGCAACCGCCGCGAGTGACACCAATACCGCACACACTAAACACAGTGCAACCGCAACGGCGATGGTTTTTTCCAGATTATCATTGCTTAACGCTAAAACTTTTAGGCAATAAGCTTTGAATTTTCGGTATTGCTCATACTCTTCCAGTTTTGAGCAAAGTTTTTCAGTATATTGGCATTTAAGCATGGCGTTTCATCCTTCTTCTGATATTTGCTTGCATGACAAAGTAATCTATAGTCGGAGCAAACATATTGGAAAATAAAATCGCTAACATAATGCCTTCAGGGAACGCAGGATTAACCACGCGGATTAATACTGTCATACCACCGACTAACGCGCCAAATATCCAACGACCTGTATTCGTCATCGCCGCACTGACAGGGTCAGTCGCCATGTACACCATACCGAACGCAAAACCGCCGACGGTTAAATGCCAGTACCAAGGTAGCGCGAACATATGGTTGGTATCACTACCGATGTAATTGAATAACAATGACGTAGCAACCATACCTGCAAACACACCGCCCATGATGCGATACGATGCAACGCGGGTATAAAGCAGGAATGCCGCACCCAGCAAAATAGCCAGAGTAGACGTTTCACCTAAACAACCAGGTTCAAAACCGAAAAAGGTTTGCATCCAGCTGTAATGTGCATTGTAAATTGCTTCCATACCGCCGTTAGCTGCTAAGCCTAATGGCGTTGCTGCGGTATAACCATCAACTGCAACCCAGACTGAATCGCCAGAGATAGAAGCTGGATAAGCAAAGTATAAAAATGCCCGTCCGCTTAATGCAGGATTTAAAAAGTTTTTACCTGTACCACCAAAGACTTCTTTACCGATAACGATACCGAAAGAAATACCTAACGCGACCTGCCATAAAGGCATATCGGGCGGCATAATCAGTGTGTACAACATCGAAGATACTAAAAAGCCTTCGTTGACTTCATGACCGCGAACCGTCGCGAATAATACTTCCCACACACCACCGACCGCTAAAGTCACGATATAGATAGGTAAAAAATATAATGCGCCATGGGCGATACAAGACAATGGGTTAGACGGGTTGTAACCGAATACCATCATCGGGATGCTGCGCCAGTTATCAATTTTGTCAACGTGCATTTCTGCCATTGCCAAATTAGCTTGATAACCTGTGTTATACACTGCCATTAAAATACAGAAAAACGTCGCAATCACCACAAACGTCATGGTACGTTTTAAATCGTTGCCATCACGAACGTGCGTTGTGCCGCGTGTTACATCAGCAGGGGTGTAAATGAATGTATCGACCATCTCATAGAGACCGTAATACTTTTCCAGCTTTGCACCTTTGGTAAAATACGGCTCTATGCTGTCTAAAAATTTTCTAGCCGACATTAGCCCTCCTTCTCAATTTTGATTAAATTCGCACGCAAGACAGGGGCGAAATCATGTTTACCCGGATCAACAAAGGTAAATAACGACATATCTTCGTCATCCAGCTCCAAACAACCTAATAATTGTGCTTGGTCAGAATCACCGACTATCAAGGCTTTCAATAACGGTGTCGGTAGAATATCCATAGGCATGACCGTTTCATAAATGCCCACAGGAACAATCGCACGGTTACTGCCGTTTTTATCGGTTGTTAATGGGAATAAACGATTATGTTTTTTATCGACACTGGAGGTATACACATTCAATGCAGAATATTTGTCTTTACCCGCGACTATCCAGCCGAACAACTCACGCTCTCTACCTTCTTTTAAGGCGGATACTTGTAAGTCATAAAAACCTAAATACGCAGACCAATCAGCCGCCGTATGACCGTATAACACTGAGCCAGACACGACACGACTTTCCACATCATCCGCTAATTCACCCACGACTAAATCATCGGTATTAGCACCGACGCGAGTGCGCACTAAACGTGGATTTTTAACCGTAGGGCCTGCCAGAGAGACGACACGCTCAACGTTTAAATGACCTGTAGTGAATAACGCACCGATAGCGATAACAGCTTGATAATCAATATGCCAGACAAATTTATGGATATTAACCGCGTCAATAAAATGAATGTGCGTACTGGGCAAACCCGCTGGATGCGGACCACTGAATTCTGCAACTGTTACAGGCGCGTTACCTGTCGCAATTTCATCCCCTGTCTTTTTACAAAGATAGGTTTTGCCGTCCGTTAATTTAGCAATGATTTTTAAACCATTGGCAAAATCATCCGCACGTTCTTTGATGATGAATTCAGGATCAGCCGCCAAAGGACGAGTGTCCATTGCAGTCACAAAAATAGACGCAGGTTTGCTGTCTACCGCTGGAATCTTGCCATAAGGACGTGTGCGTAATGCTGTCCACAAGCCTGATGCCAACAAATTTTCCTGCACTTGCTGTGCAGTTAAATCGGCTAATTGAGCTTCGCTGTATTTCGCAAAAGTCTCTTGTGCCGAACCGTGTAACTCGATAACAACCGATTGTAAAACCCGTTTAGCACCGCGATGGATGGCTTTAACCACACCCGCCGCTGGTGACGTAAAATTAACACCAGGATTTTTCTTGTCAGTAAAAAGAATTTGACCTAATTTGACCTTATCCCCTTCATTAACCATCATAGTAGGTTTCATACCTACATAATCCATGCCCAGAATAGCAACGGATTTAACCTTATTGCCATTCTCAATTTCTTGTTTAGGACCACCCGTAATGGGAAGGTCTAAACCCTTTTTAATAGTAAATTGCATAGTTGAAGCTCACCCTCCAAACAAGTTGTAGCGAAACCATCCCCTTAATTTTAATCACTAAAACAAGAGGCGCATTAAGACGTAAAACGTTGGCATTACACCACAAAAATGCCGATTCCTCAACGCTGTATTAGCACCATCAATATGGCAGCTATGGGTAATGCCTTATCTCTTATAAATAAAAATCCCTGTTAGCATAATCGGTTAGCACTGGTTTTTGGTAAATAAGCATATTACTAACTAAATAGTCAGCTTATTAAAATAATGGCATAGTTAATGCTTTCTATGAAAAGTTTCAAACAATGCTACACTAAAATGTACAGAATTTTTCTTAATACCAAGGGAGGCTTTATGCCACAAAATCGACGAATTATACCGCTATCAGCGGTACTACTCTCGCTGTCCGTTAGTGGTAACTTAGCCTTAGCCTATACAACTAAAGATATTGAAGACGCACTCAAAATTGGCAAAGACGGAGCTGTCAAAATTGATACCCGTTATCGTTATGAAAAAGTCAATCAGGATAATGTCATTAATACCGTCAATGGTCGTCCTTTAGCCGCTCAGCCGCAAACCGCTAATGCCAACACTATCCGCACGCGCGTTGGTGTACTCTCACCCAGCTATCATGGCTTGCAAGGTTATGTCGAGTATGAAGGCACGCACGTTTTACAATCCGATTACAATAACGGTCGTAATAATAAACCTAACTATTCAACAGTTGCCGACCCTGACTGGAATGAATTAAATCAGTTATGGCTATTGGTTGGGCTACACGCAACCTGATACCACGGGCAGAACAGGTCAGAATTCCAAATCGAATCAAACCTATGGTATTCGTGTCATCAATCCTGAAAAACCATCGAAAAAGTTTATGGAACACTACAGTCCGCTGTACACGGCTGAGTGGGGCATCCAACAAGACTACATCAACAGCCCTGTCGATTATACCGCCAATCGTTATAACGTCATGGGCGGTCTACGCGCTTATGATCACTACGATTTTATGGCAGGCATGGAGCAACTGAACGGTCACGGTTTGAATCAGGTTTTTGTTACTCCATTAGGGACTAACCACGCTTTCCAAGGTTGGGCAGATTTATTTTTAGTCACACCTAAAGACGGTATTCGTGATGTTTACGGCAGCATCGTAGGCAGATTCATGGAAAATGACAGCTTGGCAGTAACAGGGACTTACCATGCGTTCTCTGATGACACGGGTAACATCAACTACGGCAAAGAATGGGATTTTCAAGCTGAAAAGAAATTCGGCAAACATTATTCTATGTTGGCAAAATATGCCTATTTTGATAATGCTCAAGGTAAAACGGGATTTAACTCTGGCGCGACTGATACCCAAAGAGTCTGGGTGCAAGGTAACGTCAATTTCTAGTTAATCAGGCCGTCAATCCGCCGTTTTCTGAACGCATTCACAATAAAAAAACCCGCTGGCGCAATGCACCAGCGGGTTTTTTATTGCCTGACATTTTTGATTATCAGCATCACTCATCATGATAAATACGGTGGTGTACTCCTCACAACTTATAACAATTCAAACTCTGCTGGATTCAAGCCTAGTTCCTGAGCTATTTTCACCGCAATTTTTTTCTCATCTTTATCAAAATTACCGTCTGAAGCCGCAATACTAATAATCATACGAATCAATAACCGCGCCGCTTCGTTGTTCGATTTCATCTTCGCCAAGGCTTGATAGGCTTTAGATTCACCGATGTCTTTATCAAACTCCATCTGCCCGACAAAATCCTGAAAGGCTTTAATGACATCGCTGGTAGTAAACACCGACAATGACTCGTTATGCTCAATGAACTTAATCATTTTTTGTTTTTCTTCCGCGCTGATAGAGCCGTCCGCCATTGCGATCAACGCAGAACCTGCCATTGCCGCATTGAGAAAATCTTTGTTTTTGAATTTCAATACATCGTTCTTTAATTCATTCGCTTTGTTTTTTAAATCGTCAAAAAAACCCATTATCGTTCTCCTAATTAGTATTGATAAGTATATTATTTGCTGCCAGCGACATAATTCAAGCCCCAGCCATAAGCTATGTCCATTTCTTGATGCCCTGAAAAATAGTCTACCAGCTTAGTGATTTTTACCTGATTATTAATGTTTTCCAGCACCGCAATGGCACATAAAAACTGGTCATTGCGATAGCTGTCAAGGCGCACTTCAATATCAGGCTGGTCTTTGATTTTGATGGTAATCACCGCATCGACATGAGACCAGTTCGGTATGCCTTCGTAAATAAAGGTATAAATTAAAATGCGCCGAAACTCCTGCCAGTAACGTCCGTTAATGCGTAATGTTTCGCCGACGACTGATTGCCCGCTGCGGTCATCTTGATCCAGTTCAATAAACGGAAAGGCATGAAAATTACCAAAATGCCCGCCTAAGGCTTGGGTTGCACCAATCTCGCCCTGTTCAAATTCCCAAAGACACGCCAAATCAAGGTCTATGCCTTCTATTTCGGCTTTACGGAAAAAGCCCACCGATTTAACAGGCGTGGCGTTCCAATTAAGATTAACCATAATTTCACTGAGTTCCCCTGCCTGTTTATCCAGTGAAATAGACTGCCCTTTCTTTTCCAGCGTGACTTTGCTGAGATTCAGTTTTGCGGCTGTAACATCAGGCAGCGGTGACTCAGTCGTCGCTGAACTGCTGTTTTCCGCTTCATTGACATCGACACCGAAATGTTCTGCCAAGGGTTGCAAGCCACCGACAAAGCCCTGCCCTATGGCACGGAATTTCCAGTTACCCTGATGCCGATAGCATTCAGCAAGAATCAAGGCGGTTTCTTTGTTGGGCGCGGTATCCAGCGTAAAACAGGCTATTTCCATGCCTGTCAAAAAATCTTTCACCAGCACGGTGACGCTGTTGAGTTGGCTGAAATTCTGTCCTTTGCTCGCGCCATCGGCAATGGTCATGGCTAACGATATTTTCTGTACGTCGCTACTGGTGCGCTCTAAATGCAAGGTAAAGCGGCTTTGTTCAGGTTCCAGTAAAATACCCTGCTCGACTTTTGCAGGCTGATTAAAAAAAATGAAATCATCATCTGTTGATACCTTACCCTGTGCATTCAGTAAAAATGCACTGACATCCAGTTCTATACCCTGCGGACAAGTACCGTGACTCACCAAAATATGCAGAGACGGCGTTGATAGCGGACAGTTTTGTCCGGCAACCAAATCAATTCGATTATTCATATTCTCTCCTGCTATTCACTGCTATTAAATTAATGATACACGCTTACACCGACACCTCGGCACACGCCAATGCTGTCTCCACACTCACCCCATAACACCGTTGTCGATTCAAAATACCAACCGCCCATTGCCGATGCGTTGCCACTTCACACATGGCGTGGTGCATTTTAAAGACCGCAGGCGCGGCACTGTCAACGAGTTTAACCGCCATTTCATAATCATCCAACTCTACTGAATACGCTGCTTCAATGTTGGCTATTTGGCTGGGATGAATCGCAGTTTTACCACACAAGCCATGTGCTAAGTCACGCTGAATTTCTTTTTGCAAGGTGTCATTATCATTGAGGTATTCAAACACGGGCGCAGATAACGCAAAGTTATAGGGATTAAACACGGTGACTAATTGGGAAATGACCTGCCCCATCGGGGTATCGTATAACGTCAGCTGTCTGGGTCTGCGGATACCCAACAGGTTCATCAAATCATTACCGCCAATGCGCAACATCAAAATACGGGCAAACACGTCGTCCTGTAACAATGCCTGTCTCAGCTCGCACATTGCCCCCACATCAAACACATCGCGGGTTTCCAGTGTGGGCATGATGTTAAACGGCGTGCCTTTCAGCTGATCGAAATAGGCATGAAATACGCTGGTATCAAATTTCGGCAACACAAAGCCGTCGATTTTATCAATATGCGGCAACTCTAATAACCGCGCCAGCACCTCTGGATTACGCACCCGAATAAACCGAAACCGTTCTGGCATGGATCGAAAGCCTTGTAGACATAAACCCAAATGCCGCAAACTGCTGTCTACTTCTGAATGCGATACCGCATCTTCAGTACAAAAAATCATCGAGCGTAACGACGGATATTTTTCGCCATTGGCACACTCTAAAATATCGTGACGGTGTGCAGGCATATACAGCGGCGCACCTAACGCCCACGGCGTACAAGGAATCGTGTGTGTAGTCATGAATTAATTTCTTTAATAAGTGCCACGGCTTGATACGGCAAATCCGCACAGACGTTGACAGGAATGGATTTAGATTCAGCTAACCAGCGCAAATGACGGGTGGCTTCAGCGTTTAAATCGCGTAATAACAGGCGTTGCGCTTCGCGGCGTAACAATACCCGCGTGGCTTCACCAATACCCGGTTTGATGTAATTGGCATGGCTGATGCCGTATTGCTCCGCCAGATTGTGCAACAGATCCTGCGAAATTGTCTGTAACTGCGAGCGGTTGATAGTCGGCGGTTCAAATGTGCCGCTCTGCCATACCCGCGCCACACAATCAAGCATGGTTTCAATAAAGTAAGCTGATAAATCCTGTTCGGTAAAGTGTTGATAATACACACAACCATGAAAATCATCTGCTTCCGCGCTGTGCGGGTCGTACACCGAACGACTCACCAAACCTGACACAGTGGAATTTAACACGCTGGAGGGAATCAGATAATCTTCACAAGAGGCGGCAACGGCGGCACTGCCTGATAAATCGGTTAATACATACAATTCAGCAGGGATATTCACAGCGTCACTGAGTGCAAAATCCGCCAGACTGTCTGCTAATTGGCGGGCAATCACGCCTTTACCCGTCCAGCCATCGACAAACACCAAGGATTCAGGCGCGTGATGTTGCAGAATAAAACGTAGCGCGTTGTTATCCAAGCCAATATCACGAATAATCGACACCGAATAATGCGCCGCTTCGGTATTGAAATAGCGTTTTAACACTTGTTTAAGCAACACACCGACAGGCGTTCCTGCGCGTGCCAATGAGACTAAGGTAATACCTTTTGGACGGGTGGCTATCATCTGTTGTGCCAATATCAACAGATGCTCTGCGACGCGCTCCTGATTTAACGCCATTGCCTCATGAAACAGCGCGACATAATCGTCAGCAGGCAAGGACTCATGACTGAGCATTTGGGAATAATGTTTTTTACCCGATTGAATCAGGGCTTCTTTGAGGTGAACAGGCGTGTCGTCTACACGCATAGGTTTTAATAAAAACTGTACATCGTCTAACGTATAGCTGCCTGTAAACGGGCGCATTCTCATCCTCGCGGTCGATTATTGATAAGGTGTAAACGAACTATTATAGCCGTGCTGCATGACAGCCGTGCGACTTACGCGCACCGTCCTACGGCGTTTTGGTCTCTTTATCTGAGAGCTTCATTTCATTGTTTTTTTGTTCGATATTAAACAGTCCCAACACATTCATGCCCAGCAACGGCTGGCTTAAATTCGGCACAATCATGGCGTTGACATTGCTCAGAGTAAAATCGCCCAGTTTCATTTCAGTAATGGTCGTCGTACACACTTCGGCTCGACCATTAGCCGTTTCTATTAAGCCCTTATCATTACAAAATAGGGATGCGGATTTGGCAAACGCACGCGGTAATGAAACCATAGTCGCGCCCGTATCGACCACAAAAGTGAGCGAGTGACTATTCACTTCCGCATCCAAAAAATAATGCCCGCCCTGCCCTGGTTTAAGCACTAATGGTTCAGCGGGTTTTTGTTCCTTTTTTTGAGCAGGCGTAGCAACCTGTGTCTTTAAAGTTAATGAACTGACCGCGTGCTTTTCTTCTGCACACGGTGTTTTTTGGTACAGCAATTTACCCTGTTCGTTTTTACATTTATAAACGGTATCTGCATGGCAAACACCCGTGCTTAGCAGATTGATTACGGCTATTAATAATGGCAGGTGATATGTGCGCATCCTGTTCTCTTGATTAAGTTGATGAGGATTACATTTTTTTACGCAATTTTAAATCGTGATATTGCAAATAGCTGATAACATAAAAATACGGTGTGATGACAGCTGCCAATAATTCAGAGGCTATATTCAGTGTGCTGGAAGATTCGGCAGTCGGATCGGTAATACCGCCAAAAAAGCCATCATAAAAAACACAATAAAAATGACCAGTGTCGGCACAAAAAACACGATATTAGTGCGCCACCAATCGCCCCACACCAGTCGATGACTTGCCATTAATGACTCATAACCGCCCAAATCTTCCAGCAGAATAAAATACCCGCAAAATGCCAATGAAATCATCAGAATAATCCCGGGGACAACTAATAACAGACTGCCGATAGTGATAGCAATGGTATAAAGAATACCTGCCACGATAATGGCGGGGAATTTTTTAACTGCCAATAACAATACCCCGACAAAATCATCAGCACGCTGATTGACCACGTTATCAATGCGATAAATCATCGCACTATAAAGCACACAGGAAAACAAAATAGCAATAAACATAATGCCCAAGGTACTGGGCAGCATTTGCATCGCCGCCGCCATTTGTTCTTCAGGGTCAAGCGTTGTATCAACCGCAGGCATGGCATCGGTAACAAAATCCGAAAGCACACTGTTAAGAACAAATACAATCAAACTGTAACCAATCACTTTAGTAAAACTTTCAGCGTACAATTTAACACTGGCAGACAATATCTCGGTCACACTACTGGGTTGTTGCGGTAAAAACGACATGATAAATTCCTTGCAACTTTTAAAGAATGGTTACGCTCTTTTAACGTAAAAACTGGGTGTTAGTCTAGGTTCTGTTGACATTTCATCGTAGCCAAATAAGTGCGGAAACGAAGCGAATAAAGCCCATGTAATTTCTGGCGAGCTTGTCAAATCGGGAAAACACTCGTCTGTAATGTTTGATTTTACCGAAAAAGCATTCAATCAAGTGACGTTCTTTGTAGACAAACCAATCACAGTCACGCTTTACAAGACGGTTACTACGAGGCGGAATAACGGCTTTCATACTTTTCTCTTGAATGGCTTGAATAAACGTATCGCTATCATAGGCTTTGTCGCCAAGTATTGCTTCTGCCCCAGTAGGAGTCAGTTGTAACAACGCATCACC
>JAUYBJ010000004.1 GCA_030693155.1 Methylococcales bacterium | reverse complement strand
TGAAGCGTTACCGCATTCTTTCTGACAGACTAAGAAACCATCTTATTGATTTATATGATGATATTCTCGGAGTCTGCGCGGGGCTTTGGAACTTCTATCTCGCTAACTGATTGTTTTATAATGGAACAACAACTCTAATATAGAAGCAAATGCAGAGGCTAAACGTGAATATAATTTGTTTGGCGGTCAAGGCGTACCCGTAATATTTATTGGTCAAGAACGCATGGATGGCTTTAACGTTGCCAGTTTTAGTGACATATATCGTTGATTGTTAAAAGTTGGTAGTGTATTAAATCTGTTGTTTTATGACTGGCAGTTTTTTAAGGACTTGCAGTCGTTAGTATCGCAGTAACAGGTTTAACCCACTACCTAAAAGTCAGCCGTATAAAAGTTTTTGAGTAATGGGGAGTTTTGTGCAATACCATAGCGCAAACTAGGGTCTGTAATCAGTATGCCTAGAAATCTATGTTTTAGGTGCTTATATAGACTGAATGAATGGCATACCCTGTAGCTCCATTAAGGTTCGCGCCTCTTCCGATCCCTAATCCACCGTATTAACAATCAACCCTAGAAAATGACAGGCAGTAAATCATGTCCACCGCTTTAAGAACCATCCAACTGATGGATACTACTTTGCGTGATGGTGAACAAACGCAAGGCGTTTCCTTCACTCCCGCTGAAAAAGTCAATATTGCGAAAGCACTGTTGCAATCATTGCGCGTTGACCGTATTGAAGTCGCTTCCGCGCGAGTGTCCGAAGGCGAAAAAGAGGCGGTTACTAATATCAATACTTGGGCAAATCAGGCGGGCTTTGCAGGTCGTGTGGAAGTGCTGGGTTTTGTTGACCACACCAAAAGCGTCGATTGGATAGTCGCAACAGGCGGACAGGTGATTAATCTGCTGACTAAAGGTAGTGAAAAACATTGCCGTGAACAACTGGGCAAAACGCTGGAACAGCACACCGCCGATATTTTACAAACCGTTGCTTATGCACAGCAGCAAGGTTTGAAGGTCAATGTTTATATGGAAGACTGGTCAAACGGTTATGCCAACAGCCCCGATTACGTCTACGGCTTAATGGATAATTTGCGCCACGTTGGTATCGTGCATTTCATGTTGCCCGATACATTGGGCGTATTGTCGCCTGAAGAAGTATTCAATAGTTTCAGCGATATGTGCTCCCGTTATCCCGAAGCGCAGTTTGATTTTCATCCGCATAATGATTATGGACTGGCAACCGCTAACGTGATGGCGGCAGTGCGGGCAGGGGTGAATTCCATTCATTGCACCATTAACTGTTTGGGTGAACGCGCGGGTAATGCGTCACTGGCAGAAGTCACCGTGGTATTGCGCGATAAAATGGGCATGGATTTGGCGATTGATGAGCATCATATTTTCCGCCTGAGCAACATGATTGAAACGTTTTCAGGCAAGCGCGTTGCCGCAAATGCCCCGATTATCGGCGCGGATGTGTTCACCCAAACCGCAGGAATTCATGCCGATGGCGATTCAAAAGGCGGTTTGTATAAAACTAAACTCAGCCCCGAACGTTTTTCACGCATTCGTCACTATGCGTTAGGTAAAATGAGCGGCAAAGCGTCATTAAAGAAAAATCTGGAACAATTGGAACTGGAATTATCCGAAGAAAATCAGAAAAAAGTGCTGGCGCGTATCGTCAGTCTGGGCGATTCCAAACAAACCATTACCACCGATGACTTGCCGTTTATTATTGCCGACGTGCTGGAAAGCAAAGATTACGAACATATCAAATTACTGAATTGCTCAATTACCAGCGGTCTGGATTTAGACTCTACCGTCAGTATTCGCGTCAATGTTTATGGTGAAAAACACCTCGCCACAGGTGCAGGTAATGGCGGTTTTGATGCTTTTATTGATGCGATGAACAACGTGATGCAACTGCATAACTATAGCTTACCTAAACTTGCCGATTATGAAGTCAGAATTCCTAAAGGAGGGCATACCGACGCATTGACTGAGTGTGTGATTACTTGGGATTGTGACGGTGAATTGCGCAAAACGCGCGGTGTTCATGCCAATCAAGTCTTCGCCGCCGTGTTGGCAGCACTGAAAATTATCAATATGCAGCTGCATGAGCTGAATGGAGTCTCAGTCGCTTAGGCGATGTCTATGTTTAACATTAAAATGCGTGTGTTGCTGGTCGTTAGTGCTTTGTCGCTGACTGCGTGTACGCTCGGCCCTGATTTTGTGCGTCCAGACAGTCCAGATACACAAAACTACACCAGCGCAAAACTGCCCAAATTGGCAAGCGGGCAAACCGTGTTAATGGGTAAAGAAATGCCCGCGCAGTGGTGGATGTTATTTCGTTCGCCGCCATTAACCGCGCTAATTACCCACGCATTAAAACACAGCCCCGATTTACAAGCCGCGCAAGCCACCTTAACCCAAGCCGCAGAACTGGCAGAGGCGAAACAAGGCTCGTTATTTCCCGCACTGGATGCCGGCTATTCGGCAAAACGGCAACAAATTTCGGGGGCGCAATTTGGTAACCCCAGCGCACCTGGTTCGTTATTCAGTATTTACAATGCTTCGGTCAATGTGTCTTATACGTTGGATGTATTCGGCAGTATACAGCGACAAATTGAAGGCTTGATGGCGGAGGCGGGTTATCAGCGTTTTCAACTGGAAGGCGCGTTTTTAACGCTGTCCTCCAATATTGTCACCACGGTGATAGCAGAAGCGGCACTACGCGAGCAAATCAGCGTCATTGAAGAGCTGATTAAGTTACGCGTTGAGCAACTGACGATTATCAAACAACAAGCTGAATTAGGCAGTGCCTCCCAAGTCGATGTATTAGCGCAGCAAACCGCATTGGAACAAGAACGCGCCAATCTGCCGCCGTTGCAAAAACAGTTACAGCAAAATCGGCATCGCTTATCGGTGTTAGTCGGTGATTTACCCAGCACTTCCCCCGCCGCGCAATTTAAACTTGCGGATTTAAAACTGCCTTCACAATTACCCGTCAGCTTACCGTCTAAACTGGTGGCGCAACGTCCTGATATTCGCGGACAAGAAGCGTTATTAAAAGCCGCTAATGCGCAAATTGGCGTGATTACTGCCAAGATGTTTCCTGATTTTACCCTCAGTGCCAATGCCGCCAGTATTGCGACTAAAGTCGGCGATTTATTTGTGCCAGGCAGTGCGATATGGAATACAGGACTAAATTTATTGCAGCCGATTTTTCACGGTGGTGAAAATATAAACCAGCGCAAAGCGGCGATTGCCGCTTACGAAGCAGCGGCGGCACGGTATCGCAGTACCGTATTACTGGCGTTTGAAAATGTCGCCGATACCTTGACTGCGTTAGACAGTGATGCCAATGAGGTCAACATTCAAAACGCCGCTGAACGCGCCGCATTAGCCAGTCTGGAGCTGAGTAGTACGCAATATAAAGTCGGTGCGGTCAGTTATTTAACCTTGCTGACTGCGCAAAACGCCTATCAACAAACGCGCATTGCTCACATTAAAGCTCAAGCCACCCAACTTGCCGATACCGCCGCGCTGTTTCAATCCTTGGGCGGCGGCTGGTGGCAACGGGCGGATTTAGCGCGGGAATTAGCCGCCGTGCATAAAAAACTTGAGACCTCATGGTTACCCTTTTTCGATTGGAATGTTAAATGATAAAACGATTACTGATTATGCTGCTCATTGTGGGTTTGATCTTTGGCGGCATTTTTGGTTTTATTAATTTTAAAACCAAAATGATTAAGCAATATATGGCGGGTATGGGCAACGCGCCGCAAACCGTGTCCACCATGACCGCCAATTATGCAGAATGGTCGCCGAGTACCGAAACCATTGCCAGTTTAACCGCTGTGCGCGGTGCGGATTTAAGTGCCGAAGTGTCGGGCATGGTGACAGAAATTTTCTTTCAGCAAGGTGATGAAGTCGCCGCAGGTACGCCCTTAGTGCAGCTACGCGCTGATGATGATATTGCCCGATTAAACGGCTTAAAAGCCGAACAGGAACTGGCGCGACTCACTTATCAACGCAATCAGGCGCAATTGGCGGCAAAAGCTGTCAGTCAGCAAACCATCGACAACGATAAAGCAACGCTGGCTAAATTAACTGCCAATGTTGCCGAACAGCAGTCCGTAGTGAATAAAAAGCTGATTCGCGCCCCGTTTACTGGACGCTTGGGTATTCGCTTGGTCGATACAGGGCAGTATTTGAATGCAGGTACGGCAATCGTCACCCTGCAAGCCTTGGATGCCTTGTATGTGGATTTTTATCTGCCGCAGCAAATGCTGGCTAAAGTGGCTATCGGGCAAACGGTACACCTTAAAGTCGATGCTTATCCTGAGCGGGATTTTGTCGCGACCGTCGCAGTGATTAACCCTAAAGTCGATACCAGCACACGCAACGTGCAGATAAGAGCCAAGCTGGACAACGCCAAACATCAATTATTGTCGGGGATGTACGCAACGGTCAATCTTGCCACTGATGCCGCGCAACGCCTGCTGACCTTACCCAACACGGCGATTAGTTTTAATTCCTACGGTTCGACGGTATTTTTAATTGAAACCGACAAGGACAAAAAGCTGACCGCTAAACAAGTGTTTGTTACCACAGGCGCGACACGCGGCGATCAGGTGAGTGTTATTAAAGGGCTGAAAGAAGGCGATACGGTAGTGACTTCGGGACAAATCAAGTTACGCAATGGCTCACCTGTGATTATTAATAATACGTTGCAACCTAACAATAACGTTGCACCACAGGTGACAGATAATTAAGTAACTGACGTTACGCACAAGAATTGTTGTCCACGAAAAGCACGAAAAAAAGTAAAAATGCTACGAATGACTGCCAGTTCTTTAAAGCACTGGCAGTCATAAAAAATACGCCACTCGTCCATCATTCGGAGTCCAAGGCATGACTTGGACGGCACGCAATCTCCAAAACGTGTTTTGGACTCCTCATTACAGATGTTGATTTTTTCGTGTCTTTCGTGCTTTTCGTGGACTATGGCTTTTTCATGCGTAACATCAATAATTAAGTAATGACACTTAAAAAATACATACCATGACATTTACTGATATTTTCATACATAAGCCCGTTCTGGCAACCGTCGTTAGTCTGGTACTGCTGGTGCTGGGCTTGCGGTCTTTAAGTGATTTACCCGTGTTGCAATACCCGCGCACCGAAAATGCGGTAGTTACCGTGTCTACCGCTTATTACGGCGCGGATGCTGAGGTGATTGCGGGTTTTATCACCACGCCCTTGGAAAATGCAATTTCTCAGGCGAATGGTATTGATTACATGACTTCGACCAGTCATACGGGCATGAGTACCATTACGGCAAATTTACGCTTGAATGTCGATAGCAATGACGCGCTGACGGAAATTACCGCTAAAGTGAATTCGGTATTGAATCAATTACCGCCTGAAGCACAAAATCCCGTTATCAATGTCAAAATCGGCGAAACCACCGATGCTATGTATATCGGTTTTTCCAGCGATGTCCTGCCCGCCAACAATATCACCGATTATTTAACGCGCTCGGTGCAGCCTAAATTGCAGTCGGTCAGCGGCATACAATTGGCAGAAATTCTGGGCGGCAAAAATTTTGCGTTACGCGCGTGGCTGGATCCGAATAAATTAGCGGCGTATTCATTAACTGCTACCGATGTGAACGCGGCTTTGGCAAAAAACGATTTTTTATCCAGTTTAGGTAATACCAAAGGCACGATGGTGCAGGTCAATTTAACTGCCTCGACTAACTTACACAGCGTTGAAGAATTTGAACAGCTGATTATTTATCAAAAAAACGATGTACTGATACGCCTGAAAGATGTCGCTAAAGTGACTTTGGGCGCGGATGATTATGAATCCAACGTGGCATTTGACGGTAACAAGGCGGTATATATCGGCTTGCAAATCGCCCCCGATGCCAATTTGCTGGAAGTGATAGGGCGTGTAAAAGCGGTATTTCCAGACATTCAGGCGCAATTACCCACAGGCATTGACGCAAAAATTGTTTACGATACCACTGAGTTTGTTAAAAGCGCGGTTGTCGGTGTGATTCACACCTTGGTTGAAGCGTTGTTGATTGTCATTGTGGTGGTGTTTATTTTTCTAGGGTCGCCGCGTGAAATTCTGATTCCCCTGATTGCCATTCCGCTGTCGTTAATCGGCACGTTCAGCATGATGTTATGGCTGGGCTTTTCCATTAATCTACTGACGCTGTTGGCGTTGGTGATTGCGATTGGTTTGGTGGTTGATGATGCGATTATTATTGTCGAAAACGTCAATCGCCATTTAAAACACGGCATGACTCCCGTTGCTGCCTCCTTATTGGCGGCGCGTGAGTTGGCAGGGCCGATTATTTCCATGACGGTTGTGTTAATCGCGGTGTATGTTCCCGTGGGTTTTCAAGGTGGACTGACAGGCGCGTTATTTTCAGAATTTGCTTTTACACTGGCAGGTGCGGTGACTATTTCCGCCGTGGTTGCGCTCACCTTATCGCCGATGATGTGTTCCAAAATGCTCAAACCTCACGATGATAGCCGTCATGGGTGGGAAGAAAAAACCATTGAGTTCATTGACCGTAGTTTTGACAGGCTCAGTCATGCCTATTCACGGATGTTGCATGGTTCGCTGAATTATTTACCCGTTACGGTGATGTTCGCGCTGATTATTCTGGTCAGCAGTTATTTTCTCTATCAAAGTGCCAAAAGTGAATTGGCCCCGCAAGAAGATCAGGGCATTGTACTGGCATTTTCCACCAGCGCACCTAACGCAACCCTCGAACAACGGTTAATGTATGCAGAGCAGGTGCTGAATATTTTTCAAAAACACGCCGAAACCGATCATGTGTTTCAATTGGATATGCCCGGTCAATCTATTGCAGGCATGGTATTGAAACCGTGGGATAAGCGGGAGCTGAATTCTAACGCATTGCAACCGATGATACAGCAGGAAATGAATGATATTGCAGGCAGTCGGGTCGCCGCGATTCAATTGCCGTCTTTGCCGGGCAGTAGCGGAATGCCGATACAATTTGTCATTAATTCCACTGAGTCGCCGACTAAAATGCTGGCGGTGTCCGAGCAGTTTATGCAGGAAGCGCAAAAAAGCGGAATGTTCATGTTTCTGAACAGTGATTTAAAAGTCGATCAGCCGCAGTCGCGCGTTATTATTGACCGTAATAAAACCGCCTTGCTGGGCTTGACCATGCAGGATGTCGGCGCGTCGTTAAGTGCGTTATTGGGTGGTAATTATGTCAATTATTTTAGCGTGTCGGGACGCTCGTATCGTGTGATTCCGCAAGTACAGCAACAGGCGCGACTCAATGCCGATCAGTTGCTTAATTATCAATTCCGTACTGCCAATGGCACGTCATTGGCATTGTCCAGCATTGCCTCTATTGCAACCGAAACCGTGCCGCAGTCATTAAACCATTTCCAACAGCTGAATTCGGCGACCATTTCAGGCGTACCGTTGCCCGATGTCGCCTTGGGTGAGGCATTGCACAGCTTAAAAGAATTGGCGGATAAAACCCTGCCTGTGGGTTATTCAGTGGATTATGGCGGGCAGGCGCGGCAAGTGATGCAAGAATCCAATTCCTTTATGTTCACCTTTTTATTCGCGCTGATTATTATTTTTCTTGCCTTGGCAGCGCAATTTGAGAGCTTCCGTGATCCGTTCATTATTTTGGTATCGGTGCCGATGTCGATTACCGGCGCGTTGATTTTTGTCGCCTTAGGTATCGGCAACGCCACGCTGAACATTTATACCGAAGTGGGTTTTGTCACCTTGATGGGTTTAATCAGTAAACATGGTATTTTAATCGTCGAATTTGCCAACCAAAGCCAACTGGCAGGCAAAAGCAAACGTGAAGCCATTGAAATTGCCGCCAGTACCCGTTTGCGTCCAGTGTTAATGACCACTGCCGCGATGGTGTTAGGCGTATTACCGCTGATTGTCGCCACAGGTGCAGGTGCGGCGGCGCGGTTTAATATGGGACTGGTGATTGCCTCAGGTCTGGCAATTGGTACACTGTTTACTTTATTTGTGGTGCCAGCGGTGTATTTATTGCTGGGGCAAAATCACACGAACAAATAATCATTATTTCCATGCTGGAGCGTGGAAACACTCACTTACTATTGGAAGCACAAACGAATGTCACGCAGAGCAAGAAAAAAACCCTTACCCACCACCCCGATTAAAGTCACTATTGAATCCTTAACCCATGACGGACGCGGTGTCGCTCATGTCGATGGTAAAGTGGTATTTATTGATGAAGCCTTACCTACTGAAGAAGTCGAATTCCTCTACACCGAGATTCGCAAAGATTATGCCGAAGGCAGAACCGTCAAGGTACTGACTCGCGCCGAAGACCGCGTGGATGCGTTATGTCCGCATTATGGCGTATGCGGCGGCTGTAGCTTCCAACACGTTGAATCAGCGGCACAAATCCGCATCAAGCAGGATTTATTGATTGACCAGTTCAAACGTATCGGCAAAGTAGAAATACCCGAATTATGGTCGCCGCTGGAAAGTGCGCATTGGGGTTATCGCCGCAAAGCGCGTATGGGCGTTAAATATGTTGCCAAGAAAAATAATCGCGTGCTGGTGGGTTTCAGAGAACGCCGTCATCCGTATCTGGCAGAAATTGACAGCTGTATCGTCATGCACCCGATAGTCGGTACACGCCTGATAGCATTAGGCGAGATGATAGGTCAGTTGAGCATTCGCGATAAAATTCCGCAAATTGAAGTGGCGATAGGTGATGAGCTGTGCGTGTTATCCATTCGCGTGTTAGAACCGCCGACTGCCGAAGATATGGACATCATGAAAGCCTTTGAGCGGGAACATCCGCTGACTTTGTGTCTGCAATCCAAAGGTCCTGATACCATCGTGCCGTTAGACGGTGAACCCGAAGTAATACCCACTTACGCATTACCCGATCACGGCATTGAATTCAAATTCAGACCTGCGATGTTCACTCAGGTGAATTACGAGATTAATCGGCAAATGATTAACCGCGTGCTGGATATTTTGCAGTTAAACGAGAACGACAACGTGCTGGATTTAT
Organism: Methylococcales bacterium; assembly: GCA_030693155.1. GTDB lineage: Bacteria > Pseudomonadota > Gammaproteobacteria > Methylococcales > Methylomonadaceae > UBA4132. Next base: position 1,386 of record JAUYBJ010000004.1, on the reverse strand, counting down.
TCTGCGGCTTGGGTAACTTTACGTTACCGATGGCGAAATATGCGGGTAGTGTGGTCGGTGTTGAAGGTGATGCACCGTTGATTAATCATGCTAAAGAAAATGCCCGCCACAATAACATCACTAACGTGAAATATTATGCGGCAGATTTAAGCAAAGACTTGAGTGATGCACCGTGGGCAAATCGCAAATACAATAAAATCATGCTCGACCCGTCCAGAGCGGGCGCGTCGGAAGTGTTACCGTATTTTAAAAAATGGCAGCCTGAACAGATTGTCTATGTCTCCTGTAACCCGTCTACGCTGGCGCGTGATGCAGGGATTTTAGTCAACGAATTAGGTTATACCTTGGTGAAAGCAGGCGTGATGGATATGTTTCCACAAACCGCTCATGTGGAATCAATGGCATTATTTCAAAAAAACTAATATAAATATCGTCCACGAAAAGCACGAAAGACACGAAGACGAATACAGTTTGTTTTTGTGCTTTTCGTGTCTTTAGTGGACAAAATGATTTCTGTGAGGATGTGGCTTAACAGGTATTAGCCAATATTTTTTATTGACATATTGGTTGAACATCCTATAATAGGCGGCTGTTTCGGCTGATACCTACAAGTATCAATCTTGCTGAATACAGTGTCTATATTGTGGTGAGCGTAGCTCAGTTGGTAGAGTCCCGGATTGTGATTCCGGTTGTCGCGGGTTCGAGCCCCGTCGTTCACCCCACCTACAATATCAAAAATTATCCCCTGTTTTATTTATAATATCTCCTTGATGTGTAAGCCCAATTTGCGTGCGCTGATGGGTTCTTCGGAAATAATTTCTTCATAATGTTCTCTACGTTCGGCAATTCGCTTGTCATTTATCCGTTTAAATGTTTTCGCATAGTCGTGATTACAACGCGGATCATTATGCCAATTTCTGACCTTATATTCACACACTGCTATATAAGTGCCGATCATTATTTTTCGGTTAAGTTTTTTAATCACTCGTTCGGCAACGGCATCAGGCACGATGTCCGCTAAAATATGATGCACGGCGCGTGTTTGGGTATTTCTTTGCGTCAAGACTAGGTTCTGTTGACATTTCATCGTAGCCAAATGAGTGCGGAAACGAAGCGAATAAAGCCTATGTAATTTCTGGCGAGCTTGTCAAATCGGGAAAACACTCGTCTGTAATGTTTGATTTTACCGAAAAAGCATTCAATCAAGTGACGTTCTTTGTAGACAAACCAATCACAGTCACGCTGTACAAGACGGTTACTACGAGGCGGAATAACGGCTTTCATACTTTTCTCTTGAATGGCTTGAATAAACGTATCGCTATCATAGGCTTTGTCGCCAAGTATTGCTTCTGCCCCAGTAGGAGTCAGTTGTAACAACGCATCACC
>JAUYBJ010000281.1 GCA_030693155.1 Methylococcales bacterium | reverse complement strand
ACCCTTGCCAATGCGACTAAAACCGTACCCATGTTATCAACCATCACGCCACGTTGGTTGACCCATTTACTGCCTTGGCTGCCTGTTGAAGCAGGTATTTATCGCGTCAATAAAGCAAAAAATGAATCCAGCATTACCGTTGATTGCTCTAGTCTCGATGAAAAAGTATTACCGCAAACCTTCGTTGATTATGAAGAATGGGGTCGTGAATACCGTTTGAATGCGGTCAACACCGTGCTGGATGTCCACACTCGCGTGTCGGATTTGTACAGCAGCCCGTACAATCAAATTCATGAACAATTACGTTTGACCATTGAAACCATTAAAGAACGTCAAGAAAGCGAATTAATCAACAACGCAGAATACGGCTTGCTGAACAATGTTGCACCTGCGTTTAAAGTACAAACCCGCAACGGTTCACCGACACCCGACGATTTAGACGAATTAATCGCCCGCGTGTGGAAAGAACCTGCATTTTTCTTAGCCCATCCGCGTGCGATTGCCGCATTTGGACGTGAAGCCACCCGTCGTGGCACACCACCACCTACCGTTACATTATTCGGTTCACAATTTTTAACATGGCGCGGGATTCCGTTAATTCCAACTGACAAACTGCGCATTACTAATGGCAAAACCAACATTCTGTTATTGCGCACTGGTGAAAGTCGTCAAGGCGTGGTCGGTTTGTATCAACCGAATTTAACGGGAGAATTAACCATGGGCTTATCCGTGCGTTTTATGGGTATCAACCACAAAGCGATTGCCTCGTATTTGGTGTCTTTGTACTGCTCATTAGCGGTATTAACTGACGATGCGCTGGGTGTGTTGGAAAATGTCGAAGTAGGCAACTACTATGACTACAAATAACACAACTCTGCCCGATATTGAGCAGTTGACGCGCTTGGCAAATCAATTGTTTACCGCCTTGCCTTGTGATGGTTCATTGCTGAATGCAGGTGTTCACGCTGTATCGCCACAAGCGGCAACAGCTGAATCTGGTAAGTTGGCTCAGTTAGCCAGTTTAGCAGAACGTCATATTGAGCCGCCTGTGGAAACTGCGGAACTCAATAAACTGCTGGCTAATTACGGCACAGTGACTCGTTCTGGCGCACCTAGCGATACGCTCACTAATGCGCCCAGCTTCTATTTTCTGGATGCTGCCGCACAGCAACAGGCGGTATCGTCTTTAGAATTGGCGGTAAAATCAGCTGGTCAAGCATTATCCCCACAATCAGCGGCAACCGCTGATCTTAACAAAGTAACGGGATTATCCAGCTTGGCAGGACAGCACGTTGAATTACCTGCGGAAACGCTGGATCTCCATAAACTGCTGGCGAGTCATGCCACTGTAAATCGTTTTGGCGTAGCGAGTAATCCAGTCGCTGATACAGCTGAGCCGACGTTTTACTTTCTCGATGCGCAGCAACACCCGCACCGTGATTTAAACACCTTGGGACTACCAAACAGCCATGCGGCGTTTGATGTTCATGCGGTGCGCCGTGATTTTCCGATTTTGCGTGAGCGGGTGAATGGACAACCGTTAGCATGGCTGGACAACGACGCAACGACGCAAAAACCGCAGGTGGTGATTGACAGAATTTCGGAATTTTACAGTCATGAAAATTCCAACATTCACCGTGCCGCGCATGAACTGGCAGCACGCGCGACTGATGCCTATGAAAAAGCCCGCAGAACCGTCGCGGATTTTCTTCATGCGTCCTCGCCTGACGAGATTGTCTTTGTCCGTGGTTCAACCGAAGCGATTAATTTAGTCGCCAAAAGTTGGGGACAGCAAAACATCGGCAAAGGTGATGAAATCGTCATCACTTGGCTGGAACATCATGCCAATATCGTACCGTGGAAACAATTGTGCGACGCGACGGGTGCAGTGTTACGCGTCGCACCTGTTGATGATAACGGGCAAGTGTTATTGGATGAATACGCCAAACTGCTGAACTCGCACACTAAACTGGTGTCGTTCACGCAGGTGTCGAATGCACTGGGTACGATTACTCCAGCGCAAGATATGATTGAACTGGCGCATCGTGTCGGTGCAAAAGTATTGCTGGACGCGGCGCAATCGGTTTCACATTTAAGTGTCGATGTTCAAGCCTTAAATTGCGATTGGCTGGTCTTTTCGGGTCATAAAATTTTTGGCCCGACGGGTATCGGCGTACTGTACGGTAAAGCGGAAATACTGGACGCAACGCAACCGTGGCAGGGTGGCGGCAATATGATTGAAGATGTCACCTTTGACAAAATCATCTATCAACCTGCCCCCGCGCGTTTTGAAGCAGGCACGGGTAATATTGCTGATGCCGTTGGCTTAGGCACGGCGTTGGAATACTTGCAACGTATCGGTGTACCGAATGTAGCACGTTATGAGCATGAGCTATTAGCGTATGCGATTGAAGGGTTACGCGGTGTCAACGGCTTGCGCTTGATTGGTACGGCAACGGAAAAAACCAGCGTGTTGTCGTTTGTGTTGAAAGGTCATAGTACCCAAGACGTGGGCGATGCGTTGAATAAAGCGGGCATTGCGGTACGCTCTGGACATCATTGTGCGCAACCGATTTTGCGCCGCTTTGGTTTGGAAGCGACTGTGCGTCCGTCACTGGCGTTTTATAACACTTACGAAGAAATTGATCGTTTAGTAAGCGTGGTAAGACAAGTACAAGCTGGGCAGATTGGGTTTTATTAATAGCTCCAGACCTTTGAGGTTTTTAAAACCTCAGAGGTCTATGCTGTTTAGTGTAGCCATATCAGATGGATACCCTGCTTGGCATAGTTCAATTGTGTGTAATGTTGTGTCAATAAGGGTAGTGTATTAAATTTATGACTGCCAATCCTTAAAGAACTCGCAGTCATTCATGTCGTTGTAACAGGTTTAACCCATTACCCATTTTTCCGCAATTGCATTTTAGCTTCACGCTTATGGGCTAGGGTTTTTGCGGCATCTGCGCCGATATGCGCTTCACCGCGTTGTTTAGCCAGTTCCATTTGTTTTTCACGTTCCATGAAGCGCATTTTCCGATCAGGCGCAACCTTATCGTAACAATGAGGACAGCTGACACCTTGCTGATATTTATCACTGGCTTTATCGGCTTCGGTGATAGGCAGGCGGCAGGCGTTACACTGGTCGAACATCCCTTTTTCGAGTTGATGATTAACGGTGACCCGCTCGTCAAAAACAAAGCATTCGCCTTCCCACAGGGTTTCCTGTTCTGGAACTTCTTCCAGATATTTTAAAATCCCGCCATGAAGATGAAACACCTCCTCAAAACCCTGTTCTTTTAAATAAGCGGTAGATTTTTCACAGCGAATACCTCCCGTGCAGAACATGGCGACTTTTTTGTGTTTTTCAGGGTCGAGATGATCCTTAACATACTGGGGGAATTCCCGAAAACTGACCGTATTCGGGTTAATGGCATTTTTAAATCTACCGACTTTAAATTCGTAATCATTGCGGGTGTCCACCAGCAAGACTTCGGGATCCAGAATAAGTTTGTTCCAATCTTTAGGACTGACATAAGTACCCACTACCCGCTTAGGGTCGATGCCGGGTATTCCCATCGTGACTATTTCTTTTTTAAGTTTAACTTTGGCGCGATTGAAGGGGATTTTGTCGGTCAGCGATTCCTTGCAATCCAGATTCGCCAGACGTGGATCGCTACGCAACCAGTCCAGCACGGTATCGACCGCCTGACGTGATCCTGCTATCGTGCCGTTGATGCCCTCATCGGCTAACAACAAAGTACCGCGAACCTCAGAGGCTTCCATCAGATCATTGAGTGGTTGACGTAAATCCTGAAAGTTTTCCAGAGTGACAAATTTATAAAGTGCGCAAACAACTATCGGTGACATTGATATTCCTAGGTGCTGATCGGAACGTAAATCCGGTGCAGAAAAAAAGAGAATATTATACGCGTTTGAGTAGTGCATTAAATCTGTTGTTTTTATGACTGACAGTCATTCACGCTGTTGTAACCGGTTTAACCCATTACCCGTTGTTTAACATCCCTGCTTGAATAATAAAATTCCGAATACTTTCCAGACCTGTACCCGTTTTTAAATTGCTAAATACAAACGGACGTTCGCCGCGCATTTTTTTGGCATCTCTATCCATGACTTCTAATGACGCACCTACATACGGAGCTAAATCAATTTTATTAATCACCAGTAAATCAGAGCGAGTAATGCCTGGGCCACCTTTGCGGGGGATTTTGTCGCCTGCCGATACATCAATCACATAGATAGTTAAATCGGCTAATTCAGGGCTGAAAGTCGCGCTTAAGTTATCGCCGCCACTTTCCACCATAATGAAATCGAGATTATCCCAACGTTCGCACAGTTCATCGACGGCGGCAAGATTCATCGACGCATCTTCGCGAATCGCGGTGTGCGGACAACCGCCTGTTTCTACACCTAAAATGCGGTCTTCGGCCAAGGCTTGACTACGGATTAAAAACTGCTGGTCTTCGCGGGTATAAATATCGTTAGTCACCACAGCGATTTCAAACTCATCACGCATATTTTTACATAAGGCATCGACCAACGCGGTTTTGCCTGAACCCACAGGGCCGCCAATACCAACTCTTAACACTTGTTTATCTGACATAGTTTTCTCTCAAGAACGAAATAATCGTGAATACTGCATTTCATGGCGGCTACTGGCTAAGGCTAAGCCAAACGCGCTGCCGCCAAGTTCATCATCCGTTAAACGGAATGCGTTGTTAATGTGTGCGGGTATCAAGGCAGATAATTCAGTGAGTAAGCGTTGTCCAGCGACTTGCCCTAACGGCACAAGTTTCACCGCACACAACACTTGATTATCCAGCCAACTCCATAAATAACCCAATGCCGCTTGGTGTTTGGGTATGCCCCACCGCACTGCCGCCAAACTGAATAGCGTTGCTAAACTGGCTTCGGGTTGTTTTTGCCATGCTTTGGCTTCGGGAAAATCCAGCGCGTCCAATAATCGCGCTAAGGCTTGCCCTGTTTGTCTATCTTCGGCGCGTAATTCACTGGTTTCACGGTAGGCGGTCAGCGTTCTGCTCCAGAATAATATTTGCTCCGTGTCATTGTGTGACCACGCATCCATCAAGCGCAACAAAATGGGAATATCGGTTTGTGTGAGTGCGGTTGCCATAATGCCGTGCAACCACTCGCGCGCTTGGTCGGCATTACTGACCCAACCATCATCCACCGCGCGTTCGAAGCCTTGCGAATAGCTGTACATCCCGATAGGTAGCCCCGCGCTAACTAATTGCAACAAGCGCAATAAGGCAACATCGTTAATCATGGCTATGGTACGCGCCCGCTTCTGGCTCAAACGGCAAACTTTCAACCGACACGCTAAGCCCTAAGCCTTCGACCATGTGATCCAACACATGATCATGTAAATAGCGCAATTCATTGGGCAAAATCTGTAAAGCAATATGCCGATTACCCAAGTGATAACAGGCTCTAGCAAATAATAGCGCGTCATCGGTACGCACCACCGACAACGATTCAGGCGCGGCGTTTATCAACACTCTAAAGGCTAGTGCGTTGGTTAATACCGTGCCTGAGCGTAAATAACTGCCGCGTGGTAAAAATAAACCCACTTGTTTGCCGTTATCGGTGATTGCCGAAAAACGGCTTTTTTGGCGTTGTTCAAAAGGTAAGGTCAACACGTCATCGGTTGAACTTTCTGGGGTAGCGATTTCGGTTAGTTTTAGCATGAGTAGGTTGATTAAAATATTAATAACATCATCGTTCCAACGCTCCGCGTTGGAATGCCTCTGAGGACGCTCCAGCGTCTTCATTAATGAAATAATAATCGGTGATTGTTCTGAGTTTACAGTTTTAAAATAAATTGCGTTTAAACAATGAAGACGCTGGAGCGTCAACGGCTGCATTCCAACGCAGAGCGTTGGAACGATGATAAACTGCTTTTGCTATATCGTCTCAACACAGAACGTCACTGCCCACAGTTAAGGAAAAACCCCAGCGGGGTAAAATGTTTGTAGCATCAAGCGATTAGACACAACAAAGCCCCGTAGGGGTGAAATGTTGGATAAAAATAACATTTCACCCCTACGGGGCTTTGTTATAGTTATATTTTGTTGCTACAACCATTTCACCGCTACGCGGTTATGAAGCGTCAGGCTTAACTGTGGGCAGTGACGCAGAGCGTTGGAACGATGATACAAAGACGTTGCGATGCAACGTCTCTACGCGGTGTGTTTTAACCGATAACTGTCAAACCGCCCATATAAGGCAATAACGCTTCTGGAATATGAATGCGTCCATCGGCATCCTGATAATTTTCCATGACTGCAATTAATGTTCTACCAGCCGCAAGACCTGAACCATTCAGGGTATGCACCAGCTCAGGTTTGCCCGTTTCTGGATTGCGCCATCTTGCCTGTAAGCGTCGTGCTTGAAAGTCTTTAAAATTACTGCATGAAGAAATTTCACGGTACACGCCTTGTGCGGGTAGCCAGACTTCCAAGTCGTAAGTTTTAGCCGATGAAAAACCTGTATCACCTGCACACAACAACATCCGACGATACGGCAGATTGAGTTTTTGTAAAATCGTTTCCGCATGAGCGGTGAGTTCTTCATGGACTCGCGCTGAATCTTCAGGTTTCACAATCTGCACAATTTCCACTTTTTCAAATTGATGCTGACGTATCATGCC
>JAUYBJ010000273.1 GCA_030693155.1 Methylococcales bacterium | reverse complement strand
TATGCGGTATTCAAGCTGGAATGCTTGAAGATAAAACACAAAACCAATCATTTTGCATTGCGTACCAGGCTCTTCATCAAGGCAAACCAGTTGGCTTATGAAGCATTGCAAAAATTAAGGGCTGCGTAACATCAGTTATTAATGAACACCATCAGCATACGCTGCGCACGAACCCACAACCTCAAAAATATCAACCTTGATTTACCGTATAATAAATTTTTATACCCCTTGTTATCTAGGAATTTATCCATGAATATCGCCAGTATTTTTAATTATTGCGAAGCAGTCTTATGGTTTACCATTGCATTAACGGCTTTTTTGCGCCGAAAAAATGCCAATATCAAACTCACCAAACTGGCTATATTGGTCAGTATCAGTTTTTTCTTTTTTGGTATTTCTGACCTAATCGAAGCCAATACGGGCGCGTGGTGGCGACCTTGGTGGTTGTTAGTGCTAAAGGCTTTGTGTATTTTATCGTTCGTGACCTGTTGGTATAAATACAGGCAAATCAACAAAGAAAATAACTAACTGAAAACTATGGATAACATCAGCATACGCGGCGCACGAACCCACAACCTCAAAAACATCGACCTCGATTTACCACGCAATAAACTCATCGTTATCACAGGTTTATCGGGTTCAGGTAAATCGTCATTAGCCTTTGATACGCTGTACGCCGAAGGGCAACGCCGCTATGTCGAATCCTTATCCGCCTACGCTCGGCAATTTTTATCCATGATGGATAAACCCGATGTGGATCACATTTCAGGCTTATCACCTGCGATTGCCATTGAACAAAAATCCACCTCGCATAATCCACGCTCCACCGTCGGCACGATTACTGAAATCTATGATTATTTGCGCTTGTTATATGCCCGCGTCGGTACGCCGCAATGCCCTGAACATCACACCTCATTACAAGCGCAAACCATCAGCGTCATGGTTGACCAACTGTTGGCGCAACCCGCAGAACAACGTTGGATGTTACTCGCGCCCATCGTTAATGAGCGCAAAGGTGAACACACGCAACTACTGGCTAATTGTCGCGCCCAAGGCTTTATTCGCGTGCGCATTGATGGCGTGATTTATGAGTTGGACGAGTTGCCCATTTTAGATGCCAAGAAAAAACACACCATTGAAATCATCGTTGACCGTTTTAAAATCCGCTCTGATGTGGCGTTGCGTTTGTCTGAATCGCTGGAAACCGCGCTACGACTTGCCGAAGGTATCGCGATTGCCTTCTGTATGGACGATGATAAAACCCTGTATTTTTCTGAACGCTACGCCTGTCGGCATTGCGGCTACAGTTTAAGTGAACTCGAACCGCGCATTTTTTCCTTCAATAACCCCAAAGGCGCGTGTTCAACCTGTGACGGATTAGGTATCAGCCAACAATTTGATGCTGAATTAATCGTACAACAGCCTGAACTCAGTTTAGCCGCTGGCGCGATACGCGGCTGGGATAAACATAACAGCTATTTTTATCCTGTGCTGTGCGCCTTAGCCCAGCATTACGATTTTGACCTCAACACCCCGTTTGCCGAATTGCCCAAAGCTGTACAAGAAGCCGTATTATTCGGCACGGGTAAAACGACTATTGAATTTAGCAACCACAAAAAACAGCGTTTTGAAGGCGTGTTGAATATTATGCAGCGGCGTTATCTGGAAACCGATTCGCTGAGCGTGCGTGAAGATTTAGCCAAATATCTCACCCAAACGCCCTGCCCTGCCTGTGGTGGCGCACGAGTCAACACAGCCGCGCGTAATGTATTTATCGAAAACCTAGCCATTCATTCTGTCTGCCATTTTTCCATTCGTGAAGCATTGGCATTTTTCCAGCAACTGAATTTAACAGGTCAACGCGGCGCAATCGCAGAAAAAATTGTCAAAGAAATTCAGGAACGACTTACCTTTTTAATCAATGTCGGCTTGGATTATCTGAGTTTAGACCGCAGTTCCGACACGCTGTCAGGTGGTGAAGCACAACGCATACGCCTTGCCAGTCAAATCGGCGCGGGACTGGTTGGCGTGATGTATGTACTCGATGAACCCTCCATCGGCTTGCATCAACGTGACAACCAACGCCTGCTTAATACGCTGATACAGCTGCGTGACTTGGGCAATACCGTGATTATGGTCGAGCATGATGAAGATGCAATACGCGCCGCTGATTACATTGTCGATATAGGGCAAGCTGCGGGTGTGCATGGTGGACAGGTGATTGCGCAAGGCACAGTCGATGACATTATTAACACGCCCGACTCGCTGACAGGTCAGTATTTATCAGGCAAACTCAGCATAGCGATCCCTGAAAAACTCACCGCGCCCAATCCCGATAAACAAATTATTGTCCGCAACGCGCACGGCAATAATTTAAAAAACGTTACCATTAATTTCCCCGTCGGTTTATTAACCTGCGTCACAGGCGTATCGGGTTCAGGTAAATCCACACTGGTTAATGACACACTCTACCGTTACGCGGCGCGTTTAATTAATCGCGCTGGCAGTATTCCCGCACCCTGTGACGGCATAGACGGACTGGAACAGTTTGACAAAGTGGTCGATATAGACCAAAGCCCCATCGGCAGAACGCCGCGCTCTAACCCTGCCACTTACACAGGCTTATTTACCTCAATACGCGAATTATTCGCCGCCACCCACGAATCCCGTTCACGCGGTTACAGCGTCGGACGTTTTAGTTTTAATGTCAAAGGTGGACGCTGTGAAGCCTGTCAGGGTGACGGCGTGATAAAAGTCGCCATGCACTTTTTACCCGATATATTTGTGCATTGTGATGTCTGTCACGGCAAACGCTACAACCGCGAAACTTTAGAGATACGCTACAAAGGCAAAACTATTGATGACGTGTTAAACATGACCGTCGAAGAAGCCGCCGAATTTTTTAGTAGCATCCCCAGTTTAGCGCGTAAATTACACACCCTAATTGAAGTCGGTTTAAGCTACATCACCCTAGGACAAAACGCCACCACCCTATCAGGCGGTGAAGCGCAACGGGTCAAACTCGCCAAACAACTGGCAAAACGCGACACAGGCAACACCCTGTATATTCTCGACGAACCCACCACAGGCTTACACTTTCATGACATTAAACAATTGTTAGCTGTGTTACATACCCTACGCGACCACGGCAACACCATCATCGTCATCGAACATAATTTAGACGTGATTAAAACCGCTGACTGGATTATTGATATGGGTTTAGAAGGCGGTGCGGGTGGTGGTTTGTTGATTGCCGAGGGTACGCCGCAACAAGTAGCTGAAAATTCTGTTTCTCATACGGGGCGGTATTTGAAGCGGTTTTTTAGAGAATAACAGTTGGCGGATTACTGTATTGTTAATCCGCCTTCAACCCTAGGCTCTGTTGACATTTGGTAAAATCGCTAACTATATCAGTAAGTTATGATTTTGCTATATATCTATAACTGGTTGTTTCTGAATGACTATTCCCGAAATGTCAACAGAACCTATGCTTATTTAAATATATCATCAAAAAAACTCTCTT
>JAUYBJ010000262.1 GCA_030693155.1 Methylococcales bacterium | reverse complement strand
CTTTATCCATCCCTATCGCCGCCCGACACTGCCTTTCTGTTTTTAAATAAGATAATCCCAATTTCATAGCCGTTTATTAGTCCTGTTTTATTGATAATAGTGATTATCTATTCTTATTTATTCTGGTGCAACAAGTCTATTCTTTGGGCGATTGCCTTTGTTTTCAATCGTGGTCAACACGAATATCCAGCCATTTTTTACTTGCTCTGTTTTTAATCCTATTCTTAAGTATCCAGAAAATTCATCAAATATTCGCCATACAAGTGCTACAACACCAGCAATACCTCCTAAAAATTTTGCCAATTCAATAAAAATATCCATAGTTGCCTTAAATCCAAAGTATCTGTTGTTAGCCCTGTAGGGCGGGCATTGCCCACTCTACGTTTTCATCGTTCCAACGCTCTGCGTTGGAATGCCTCAGTTGACGCTCCAGCGTCTTCACATAGCAGAACGATTTATCGAATGTTCTCGTATCCACTGTGCAAAATGCGCTTCCTGTATTTCACCACTGGCAACCGCTAACAGTGTCTGCGTTGCATCGGTTTGGGTAGCAGTCAGTTTGTAACCATTCAAGCCTAAAAACAAACCGACTGCCAAAAATGCAACTCGCTTATTGCCATCCACAAACGCATGATTTTTCGCTAATCCTATCGTGTATGCCGCCGCCAAGTCTGCAAAATCTGGCTCACTATACAAGGCTAAGTTCACTGCACGATTCAACGCAGAATCTAACAAGCCTTCATCCCGAATACCTGACGCGCCACCGTGTAAAAGCAAACTTTCATCATGCAGCATCACTAACAATTGCTTATCAATCCACCGCCATTTTTGCATTATTATTTAGCTAATGCGTTAAATGTTTCCTGATATTCCTGCATAAATTCACGCCCAATTTTTAACTGTTCTGCTTGCTCTGGTGTAATTACTGCACTTGGTTTTGATTTTAATTGAGTAATTAATTTTTTTACTTCTATGAGTGAATCTTCTGATAATTCATCAATTTCACGGAATAAATCCAGTTTATATTCTGCAATATTCATTTTATTCCCCATTTAACGTTGAGTATTTTTATTAAACCACTCTGCCGAATTCATAATCACCTGCATTTTTTCAAAAGAATCCCTTTTGTCTTTCTGCAATAATTTTATTTCTAAGGGTGTTAGCATTCTTTTTTTATCACGCCAGCTTGCAATCATTTTATCGGTTAAGACTTCTTCATTGTCATTAAACCGCGCTTGTTCACGCCATTTTTCAATGCCTAGCCAAACCGAAGCTGATTTTTGTTCAAATTTGAATTTAGCAATGATTTTTTCTAATTCACACAACGATTCTTCGGATAGTTCTTCGAGTTGATGAGCAATGTTTAATCTGTGTTCTGTGATGTTCATTGCAATACTCCAGTGTTGTCAGGATAAGTTCCCACGCTGGAGCGGTGGGAACGATGAAATATCCAGTTCAGGCTTTTGTTGGGTTGCCAAAAAGCGGCAACCCAAGCTACATCGCTAACGCTGTTTTATTCCGATTTGGTTGCTTTTGCAGGGGAGTTGGCTTCACCTGCGACATTTTTTTTCGTACCGCTTTTAAAATCGGTTTCGTACCAGCCTGTGCCTTTTAAACGAAAGCCTGCGGCTGAGATTTTTTTCATCAATTCGGGTCGGGTGCAGGCAGGGCAAACAACGAGCGGCGCATCGCTCAGTTTTTGTAATGCTTCGTGCGTATGACCGCAAGATTTACATTCATATTCATAAATTGGCATAACGAACTCCGTAAAAAACAGCAGATATAGAGGTTGGTGTTAGTTTTTCAACACACTTACCTATAGAATAACCCGCTATTTTACAGATTTACGGCTCAACAATGAAAACATTAACGATTACTCGCCCCGATGATTGGCATATTCATGTTAGAAATGGCGCGATTTTACAGACTGTCTTACCGCATACGGCGGCACAATTTGCGCGGGCGATTATTATGCCTAATTTAAAACCGCCTGTAACCACGGTGGCGTACGCCTTGGCTTATCGGGAAGAAATTTTACAGGCTGTGCCGACAGGTGCAAATTTTACGCCATTGATGACGTTATATCTAACCGCTGCGACCACTGTGGAAACCATTAAAGCCGCCGCTGAGTGTGAACACGTTTATGCGTTTAAATTGTATCCTGCGGGGGCAACCACTAATTCAGATGCGGGTGTTGCCGATGTGACGGCGATTTATCCGCTGTTGGCGGCAATGGAAAAATATGAAGTACCGTTGTTACTGCATGGCGAAGTGACCGATGAAAGCTGTGATATTTTTGATAGAGAGCGGGTGTTTATTGAGCGTCATTTAACGGCGATTATCCGTCATTTTCCTGATTTGCGTGTGGTGTTGGAACACGTTACTACCCGAGACGCGGTGCAGTTTGTCGAAGCGACAGGCTCAAATGTCGCAGCAACGATTACTCCGCAACATTTGCTGTTTAATCGCAATGCAATGTTAGCGGGTGGCATTCGTCCGCATTATTATTGCTTGCCGATTTTAAAACGTGAAACGCATAGACAGGCATTGGTGAAAGCGGCTACTGGCGGCAGTGCTAAATTCTTTTTAGGCACAGACAGTGCGCCGCACATCACGCATACCAAAGAAACTGCCTGTGGGTGCGCGGGTTGTTATAGCGCGTTTGGCGCGTTGGAACTGTATGCTGAAGCCTTTGAACAGGCGGACGCGCTGGATAAACTGGAAGGTTTTGCCAGTTTTTATGGCGCGGATTTTTATCGCTTGCCCAGAAATACCGACACTGTGACTTTGCAAAAATCGCCTTGGACTGTGCCTGATGTTTATGGTGAAATTACGCCGTTAAAAGCGGGTGAAAATTTGAGCTGGAAATTGGTTAGCGCGTAAATCTGTATCTACTTCGCGTATAAAAACACGGCGCGGCGCACCGTCACTGCATTCCCACGCGGCGTGTCACTGCGATTAAGTTAAGGATATTGTAAATGAGATACTATATATTTTTGGAATATAAAGTGGCTAAAAAAAGCAGGTTATAGAGAGAAGTCGGGAACTGATTGAAGATGAAGCATTTAAGGGTCG
>JAUYBJ010000261.1 GCA_030693155.1 Methylococcales bacterium | reverse complement strand
CTTTATCCATCCCTATCGCCGCCCGACACTGCCTTTCTGTTTTTAAATCAGATAATCCCAATTTCATAGCCGTTTATTAGTCCTGTTTTATTGATAATAGTAATTATCTATTCTTATTTATTCTGGTGCAACAAGTCTACTATATGGTTAAAGCCAGCAGTGTGCTGCTGCAACTGGAGAAAAGTGAAACACGCTTATCAAAAGCCCAGCACATGGCAAGGCTGGGGCATTGGGAGTGGTACTTTGTTGATGACATCAAGATGTATTGGTCTGATGAAGTGTTTGCTATTTTTCAGTTGGATAAGGAAAGCTTTGTTCCTGATGAAGCCAGTTTTCTGTCCTTGATGTATGCAGAAGACAAAGCGTGTGTTCAAGAGAGCTTCGATGAAATCATTAAAAATAAAACAGTGGTTACTATTGAACACCGCATCATAACGGGAAAAGGTGAGCAACGCTTTGTTGAGCAGCAAATTGAAATGATTGAAAACCCTAATCACCAGTTGATCGGTCTGACGGGAACCATTCAGGATATAACGGAACGCAAAGAACACGAAAACAAAATAAAACGTCTGGCTTATTATGATGAAATAACAGGCTTACCCAATCGTACTTTCTTTCTGGAGCTGTTATCAAGCACACTGAAACTAGCAAAACGCAATGATTGTAGTTTTGCCGTGCTATTTTTGGATTTGGATGATTTTAAAGGCGTGAATGATTCCTACGGTCACTATATCGGTGATTTATTGCTGAAAGAAATTTCCAGACGATTATCAGACGGCTTACGCAGTTCAGATGTGGCTGCCAGACATTTTCATCAATGTCATAATGCAGAAATTGCCAGATTGGGCGGCGATGAATTTACCGTGTTGCTGAATGAACTAACCTATCCTGAAGATGCCGCCATTGTCGCAGAACATATACAAGAATGGATTGCCGAACCTGTTTATTTGGAAAATCTGCAAATATATACGGGATCCAGTATTGGTATCGCCATTTATCCGCAGGATGGGGAAAACAGTGAAACATTGCTGAGAAATGCCGATATTGCCATGTATCACGCGAAAAAAATGGGCAAAGGGCATTTCAGTTTTTTCACGATTCGATGAATATAAAAGCCCAGAAACGCCGAAAAATGGAAAATTATATGTATCAGGCGGTGGCAAATAATGAATTGCGCTTACATTATCAACCCATAGTCGGTGCTAAATCGGGGCAACTAATTGGCGCAGAAGCCCTGATGCGTTGGGAAAGTCCGCAATTGGGGTTTTTACCCCCCAATGATTTTATTTCGCTGGCAGAGGACAATGGTTTAATCATCAAGTTCGGTGAATGGGCGATTCGTGAAGTGTGTCGGCAACATAAGCGATGGCAACAACAAGGTCTTGGGCATTTAACCATTGCAGTTAATTTGAGTGGTTTGCAGTTTAATCAGGTCGGTTTTGTGCCAATGGTAGAAGCGATTCTTGCTGAATATAACCTGATGTCTACCAGCTTTTTGATTTTTGAACTCACTGAAAGCGTCATTATGGCGGATACTGAAAAAATGTTTAACAAACTTTGGCAGCTTAAAAGCATGGGCATCAAATTGTCAGTGGATGATTTTGGTACGGGCTATTCATCGCTGAGTTATCTGAAAAGTTTCCCGCTTGACTCATTAAAAATAGATCGTTCGTTCATCAAAGAGTTACCTGATAACGAAGATGATGCCGCCATTGTCAACGCTATTTTGGCATTGGCAAGTACCCTGAACTTAAGTACCGTTGCAGAGGGCGTAGAAACCAATCAGCAACGTGAATTTCTTGAAAATAGCACCTGTAATTCCATACAAGGCTATCTGTTCTCAAAACCCATGCCCGTAGATGAATTCTATGCGTATTGGCAAGCAAACACACCGAATACACTTTGATTCTTGCTTGAATGCCGGGTAACTATGAGAAACATTTTTCAGGACGCTTCAATACGCATCAAGTTAATATTAATTATCGGTGTTTCTGTATTACTGGCATTATTGGTAGTGGCTTCGGCAATCACGGGTTATGAATATCTGTCGCGGCGACAGCAACCCGAACAGGCATTATTTGCGATAGCGAATATCGTTGCATGGAACAGCTCTGCGGCGTTGGCATTTATGGATAACGAGGTGGCGCAAAAAAACCTCAAAATGCTGGAAACCCAGCCCAGCATCGTCGCGGCTTTTTTATATAAGTCCGATGGCGAAGTATTTGCAGAATATACCAAATCTTACCCGCGTGATGAAGGATTTAACCATCTGCAAATGATTCAATGGGTCAAAGACGATTCGCCCGTCGCTATTGAAAGAGCCTCCAACAGCACCTTGCTTGACCGCTTTAAGCAGTGGAGTAAAAAGCATCTTGGTTTGTCTGCCGCACATTCCATGCGTTCAGGCTATTCCGAATTAACCTTATACGATAAATATCGGCAAATACATTTATTGAAACCTATTTTTATTGATGATGACCTGATAGGCGTCCTGCATTTGGTTGATAATCAGCGTAGCTTAAATGCTTTTTTCCAGCTTTTATTCTATTCTAGGCATTATTTTACTGTTTACTCTATTGGCAACCATGCTGGTGTCAACGCGTTTGCAACGCATTTTTTCCGAGCCGTTACTGAATTTAATGCAGGCGATGAAATCGGTCGCCAACGAGAAAAAATTCACCAGCCAAGTGATTAAAAGCAGCAATGATGAATTCGGTCAATTGGTTGATGTTTACAACGAGATGCTCAGCGAAATTCATCAACGAGACGGGCAACTGGATAAACAGCGTGCAGGTCTGGAGATTCAGGTCAAAGAGCGCACGGTACAATTGACCGACATCAATACGGTATTAAAACGTGCCGTAGCGGATGCTTTAGTGGCTAAAGAAGAGGCAGAAGCGGCTAATCATGCCAAATCGCAATTTCTCCCTAACATGAGCCATGAAATCAGAACCCCGATGAATGCCGTGCTGGGTATGACGGATTTTCTCTACGAAAGCGAGTTGAACGACGAGCAACGGCATTCCATTCAAATAATAAAGCAATCATCACGCTTATTGCTGGGTGTTATTAATGACATTCTGGATTTCTCTAAAATTGAATCAGGCAAACTGGAGCTGGATGCGCATCCGTTTGACAGTCACACATTAATTAATGACAGCTTTGCTTTATTCGAGGTACAGGCAAAAGCGAAAGGTCTGGTTTATCGCTTAGAACTTGCAGACATTCCCGCTATGCTGGTGGGCGACTCCATTAAACTGAGTCAGATATTAATGAATTTACTCAGTAATGCGGTTAAATTTACTGCACAGGGGCAAGTGCAGTTAGCCGTTACCAGTCAAGACCTGCCTGATAATAAAGCACGGGTACATTTTGAAGTGACCGATACGGGTATCGCCGTTGATGCAGAAAAACAACTGCTCATTTTTGACGCATTTTCTCAGGCAGATAATTCCATGACCCGCGCTTTTGGCGGCACAGGACTGGGTTTAGCAATTGCCAGACAATTAGTCCGCTTGATGCAGGGAGAAATCGGGGTTAGTAGCCAACCCGATCAAGGTGCAACATTCTGGTTTTGGGTCGATTTGGAAAAATCGGCGGCATCAGCAGTGAAAATAAAAGTTTATCCAGACTGCCAGTTTACTGCCTGTACTCTGGTCGCCGAAGATTATCTGGCGAATCAAATATTGGTCACACGGTTTTTGGAAGGCTTTGGTTGCCACGTTAAAATGCTTAATAATGGGCAGGAAGCCATCACCGCATTTCAGCAACAAGACTACGATCTGATTTTTATGGATTGCCATATGCCGATTATGGATGGTTATCAGGCGGCGACAGAAATTCGCCGATTTGAGGCTGAATCGGGCAGTTTAAAACACATTCCCATTATCGCACTGACTGCTCACGCCTTGGCAGGTGATAAGGCAAAATGTTTGAGCGCGGGTATGGATGAATGGGTGACTAAACCGTTTACCCGTAAAGACTTAAATGAAGTATTGCAAAAATGGTTGCCTGAACAACTGATTATTGTCGGGCAGGCTAACGCTAATAAAACCAATGTTGTGCCAGATTTGCCCGTGATTGATATGCAGTTTCTCCAGCAGAATTTTGATTTTAATAACGCCGACGATTTAACTTTTATTGCCTCATTGCTGGATGTGTTTCAACAAAGCACCGAGCAAACATTGGACGCGCTACAACACAGTATTGATAATCATGATGCCGAACACATTCGCCAACTGGCGCATGGATTAAAGTCAATCAGCAGTAATGTCGGTGCAATGCAGCTTTCAGCCTTGTGTAAAACAATGAAGCAGGCAGGAAAAACGCAACAACTACACAATGTCAGTACATTATTAGTCAGTATGAAGCAGGAATACGCTAAGGCTGTCAGTGGATTGCAACAGATATTATCAGGCACGCAATAACTGGCTGTTACACGTCTTCCGTTACCACAGCACTCAGCAAGCCCAAATATTTGCCGTCTATTTCAATCAGCAGCTCACTGTCGCCAAAATCGTCGATTTTTTCGTCTAAAATTTGCGCACAAGCCGATAATTTAGCGCGAATTTCACCTTGATTCGCTTTTAAATAACAGCGTTTTTTAACCTTGGAGCTGGTAAATTGTTCAGACAGCACCTGATAAAGCAACTCAATTCCCGCGCCTGTTCCCGCTGACATCCACACGCGGATAGCGTGACCCTCATCATCCCGATCAATATGGGGCTGAATATTGTCCAGCAAATCAATTTTATTAAACACTTCTACGCGCCTGATTTTATCCGCGCCGATTTCTTCCAATACCAACTCGACTTGGTGCATGATTTCATCACGGTCTTCGGCATTGGCATCAATAACGTGCAGTAATAACTCCGCTTCACTGGCTTCCTGCAAGGTTGATTTAAACGCCGCGACCAATTCATGCGGCAAATGGCGAATAAAACCCACCGTATCGGCTAACACAATATCGGTATTATTGGATAACGAATAACCGCGCAGTGTCGGATCCAAGGTAGCAAACAACTGATCCGCGACATAAATATCCGCACCTGTCAGGGCATTAAATAGCGTTGATTTCCCCGCATTGGTATAACCCACCAAGGAAACGGTCGGCACTTCGGCTTTTTTGCGCTGACTACGCCCCTGATGACGCTGTTTATCGACTTTATCCAGCCGTTGCTGAATCTGTTTAATGCGCACCGCCAATAAACGGCGGTCGGTTTCCAACTGCGTTTCTCCCGGCCCGCGTAGACCGATACCGCCTTTCTGGCGTTCCAAATGCGTCCAGCCGCGTACCAAGCGCGTTGATAAATGTTTGAGTTGCGCGAGTTCAACCTGCAATTTACCCTCAAACGATTGCGCACGCTGGGCAAAAATATCCAGAATCAAGCCGTTTCTATCGACGACCCGCACGCCTAAAAATTTTTCCAGATTTCTTTCCTGACTGGGCGATAAGGGATGATTAAACAACACCACATCCGCTTCATATTCTTCGACGATGGCTTTCAGCTCATCGAGCTTACCTGTGCCGATAAAATATTTGGAATCAGGGCGTTGGCGACTGCCTGTTACGACATAAACGGGATCAGTCGCCGCCGATTTAGCTAATTCCTTTAGCTCATCGAGGTTTTCTTGTTGATGTTGGAAATTGATGTGAACGAGGATCGCTCGTTCACCTGAATCGGGGCGATCAAACACACAGCACTCCACGGGGGTAGTTAGTCAAGCGCGTGACCGCGCTCTTAATAGGTTTCAAGCGAGCTGAAAAGTAACACTGAGACTTGGAGGGGGAAACGCGCTTATTCTTCGGTAGTTTCATCATCTCGCGTCAGTTTGACCGCTTTACTCGGCACTATGGTTGATATGGCGTGCTTATAAACCATCTGACTGACAGTATTTTTCAGCATAATCACATACTGATCAAACGAATCAACTTTTCCCTGTAACTTTATACCGTTGACCAGAAAAATTGACACAGGGGTATGTTCTTTTCTAAGCGCATTTAGAAAATTGTCCTGCAAATTTTGACCTTTTGACATCCTATTTCTCCTTATTATTGATATTTGTTTACTTAAGATAACTGCAATTAACAGCCAATACAAACTATTATCTTAACGGCATTTTATTTTGAAGTACAGGTATGGCTACGCATCTCATAAAAATCAATGGCAAGAGCTATTTTTTCTTTTTTTAGGCAGACCGTATTAGGGGTGTAATGACTATTTTTATTACATATAGCACTATATGTTGTGGTATTATATCAAAAAATATCCACATATAGACATTGGTCGGTAATTGACCAGTAACGCTAAGATGCTGATTTATGGTTTATTTTCACCGTCTTCACCCACACAAACTGCTTAGGAAACTTCATCAATGACCGCACAACTTCACGTCATCGCCAATAATGTGACCGAAATACCCTTCCAAGATGCCTCAATGGATATATGGGACACCAAATATCGGCTAAAAACCAAGGATGGCGAAGCTATCGACGGCTCGATTGATGAAACCTACCAGCGCGTCGCCAAAGCACTCTCAGAAGTCGAAAAAACCGAAGCCAAACAGAAGCAATACTACAAAGAATTTTTGTGGGCATTGCGCCAAGGCGTTATTCCCGCAGGGCGTATCACCTCCAACGCAGGTGCATTGGCACACAAACCCGCAACATCAACCATTAACTGCACCGTATCAGGCACTATCGAAGACTCGATGGACGATATTCTGCACAAAGTCCATGAAGCGGGGCTTACATTAAAGGCTGGCTGCGGAATTGGTTATGAATTTTCTACCCTAAGACCCAAAGATGCTTACGTTTCAGGCGCAGGTGCGTACACCTCTGGGCCACTGTCCTTTATGGATATTTACGACAAAATGTGTTTCACCGTTTCCTCCGCAGGTGGACGACGCGGCGCGCAAATGGCAACTTTTGATATTGCCCATCCTGATGTTGTTGAATTTATCCGCGCCAAACGTGAAGATGGACGCTTACGCCAGTTCAATTTATCGCTATTGATTACCGCTGAATTTATGCACGCAGTTAAAAATGATGCGCCGTGGGCATTATCGTTTCCTGTCACTCAAAAAGAAGTCAACGTCGATCAGCTGGATTTACAAGACAGCAGCAAAATTGTCTGGCGCGATGTACCCAGCACCGAAAATTACGTTCTCAATGAAGCGGGCTTAGTCGCGTGTAAAATCACTAAAACCATTCCCGCGCGTCGCCTCTGGGACATCATCATGAGTTCCACTTATGATTACGCCGAACCGGGTTTTATTCTCATCGACAAAGTCAACGAGATGAACAACAACTGGTTTTGTGAAAAAATCCGTGCGACAAATCCGTGCGTAACCGCTGATACCCGTTTGCATACCCAATACGGTATGGTCAAAATAGGTGACCTTTATGCAAATGGCGCAAAATTAGATGTAACAGTTGATAACCGTGCCTTAGAGTTAGAAAACAAAGGCACATCTGTTCGACCTGCTAAACCTGCGTTTATGACAGCGCAATCAGCCGATGTTTATCGTGTCACCACTAAAGACGGCTACGAAATTAAAGCAACTGAATGGCATGATTTTTACACCGATAAAGGCAAAATAAAACTTAAAGACCTAAAGTTGGGTGATAAGTTATTAATTCAATCAGGCAAAGGGCAATTCGGCACACAAGGCGATAAAAACTTCGGCACATTATTAGGCTTAATTACAGGTGATGGACACTTCACTAATCGCGGTAAAAACCAACAAGCTGCGATTATTAGCCTGTGGAATAATGACCGTGTGTTCGCGCCGCAATTGGTTGCTTATATTAATCAATTGTTAGCCGTCTCAAATATAGCTACAAGCAGCCTGAAAAAGTCGCACACCGTCTCCGCTGTTGCTGTCCCAGAACGTAATATGGTGATGATTCGCTCTATTTTACTGGCGCGTTTATTAGAGCTATACGGTTTTAATAAAGACAGTAAATTAAGCGTACCCGAAGTGATTTGGCAAGGCTCAGAAGACTGTGTAAAAGGTTATTTGAGTGCGTTATTTCAAGCGGATGGGACAGTGCAACGTGATGATAAAAATAGTTATTGCACCATTCGCTTAGCATCCAGTTATCCAGCTTTACTGAAAGATGTCCAAATGCTGTTGAGCAACTTCGGTATTTTCTGCCGAATTCTTGAACGCCGCAAAGCGTCTTTTAGAAACTTACCCGATGGCAAAGGCGGACAAAAAGCCTACGCTTGCAAAGCCGATTACGAATTAATTATTGGCTCAGAATCGCGTGATATTTTCATGCGTGAAATCGGTTTCTTAGGCACGGAGAAAAACGAAAAATATGCAGAATGGGCAGAAAAACGCACCCGTGCAAACGAAAATAATTTCATCAGCCCAATTGTAAGCATTCAATATATCGGCAAAGAAGCGGTGTTTGATACCACACAAGATGACCATAATACGTTAATTTTCAACGGCATAGTGACTGGTAACTGCGGTGAACAACCACTCCCGCCGTATGGTAGTTGTCTGCTAGGCTCAATCAACCTGACCCGCTTCGTCAAAAAACCGTTCACCAGTGATGCGCATTTTGACTGGGATAATTACCGCAAAACCATCCGCATTTTTACGCGTATGCTGGACAACGTGGTAGAAATCAACGGACTGCCGTTGCCGCAACAGCGTGAAGAAATTATGAGCAAACGCCGTCATGGCATGGGTTATCTGGGCTTGGGTTCAACTGTGACCATGTTGGGAATGCGCTACGGCGATACACACTCCGTCCAATTTACCGAAGATGTGACCAAAATTCTCGCCATCGAAGGCTGGAAAGAAGGCTTAACGCTGGCAAAAGAAAAAGGCGCGGCTCCGATTATGGAACAATCATTCACCGTCACCAGCGCGATGCTGCACCAACGCCCTGAAATGGTGACTGACGGCTACAAAGTCGGCGATACCATTACAGGCAAAGTGTTACACGCCAAATACAGCCGCTATATGCAGCAACTGGCACACGAAGAACCTGAACTGGTTGCCGAATTGATAGAGACAGGCGCACGTTTTACCCATCACAGCTCCATTGCGCCGACGGGGACGATTTCCTTGTCTTTGGCAAACAACGCCAGCAACGGCATAGAGCCCAGTTTTGCGCATCATTATTCACGCAATATCATCCGCCAAGGCAAAAAATCCAAAGAAAAAATAGACGTGTTTTCGTTTGAATTATTAGCGTATCGGGAAATGGTCAATGCCGATGCCATGCCCTACAGCGACAATCCAGACCACCAACTGCCCGCGTATTTTATCGCCGCAGATGATGTCACCCCCAAACAACACGTTGATATACAAGCGGCAGCGCAAAAATGGATAGATTCCTCCATTTCCAAAACCGCCAACGTACCGACGGATTTTCCTTACGAAGATTTTAAAGATATTTATCAATACGCGTATGACAAAGGGCTAAAAGGCTGCACCACCTTCCGCTTTAACCCCGAAGTCTTCCAAGGCGTATTAGTCAAAGCCTCAGACCTAGAAAACACCACCTACCAATTTACGCTGGAAGACGGTGAAGTTATCGAACTCAAAGGCAATGATGAAATTGAATACGACGGCGAAATCCACAGCGCGGCGAATTTGTTTGATGCGTTGAAAGAGGGGTATTACGGGAAGTTGTAAGCTTTACAAATAACAAAAACCCACCGCAGTGCTGTAACACTGCGGTGGGTTAGTTAATACGAAGGTATGGATTTCTGTGAACGCTTGCTACCTCTTCGTATCTCGTTAAGCATTTCTTTTGTTAAGAGTGTGCATTATACGGGATTCATCCATAGCGTTCACGCCTAATTAATTTAAGGTTACTTAAATGATTGAAATATTAGAAAAAATAAATTCTGAACAACAGATGCTATTAGTAGCAGCCGTAGTGCTGGCTACATTGATTAAAATGTTCAAAAAATTCTTGAAAAATGTTGATATGAAACTGGGGGTTAATTGGGAATGTCATTTTTCATTCCCTAAAAAACCTAAAAAATAGCAATCAGGCAGTGTGGGCTGCGGTCTTTTTGCTTACCCACCGATTATGCCAATCCAACGTGGGCAAACGATAGAGCCGTTTGCCCACCCTACACGGCTTAATAGATAACATAATGTATAAAACCATTGATTTATTTGCAGGTATCGGCGGAATCCGTTTAGGGTTTGAATCGTACGGCTGTGAAAATATTTTTTCCTCTGAATGGGATAAAGACGCACAAAAAATGTACGCCGCTAATTTTGGTGAAATACCTCACGGTGATATTAATTTAATTGAGCCTAGCGACATTCCTAATCATGATATTTTATTAGCAGGTTTTCCTTGTCAGCCTTTTAGCATTGCGGGTAAAGGCTTGGGCTTTGCTGATACACGCGGCACATTATTTTTTAATATCGAAAAAATATTAGCAGTTAAAAAACCGCGTGCTTTTTTGTTAGAAAATGTCAAACGCTTAACTACGCACGATAATGGTCAAACTTATGCGGTGATATTGGAAAAACTAAAGGCATTGGGTTATACGGTTTATAGCCGTGTTTTTAATTCTTTAGATTTTGGCTTACCGCAAAAACGTGAGCGCATTTATATTGTTGGTTTTTTGCAACCCGTGCATTTTGATTTTCCAATGCTCTTAGGTTATTACCAACCGTTAAGTGAGCTATTAGAAAACGACGAGGCTATTGAGTCGAGTTATTTTCTTTCTGACACAATTAAACAAAAACGCCTGAATGCTGTAAAAGGGTCGCCACCGTTTCCATCAATATGGCATGAAAATATCGGTGGTAACATTTCGGCTTTGCCTTATTCGTGTGCGTTACGAGCAGGGGGTAGTTATAACTATCTTGTCGTGAACGGAGTACGACGTTTAACCGCTAGAGAAATGTTGCGCTTACAAGGTTTCCCCGATGATTTTAAAATTGTGTTGCCTTATTCAGGTGTACGCAAAGTGGCAGGTAATTCGGTTTCTGTACCTGTGATTAAGGCGATAGCAGGTGAAATGATAAAAGCGTTACAAGCACAAAAGGCTTTTAAACCTCAATTAACACAATCACTCTTATTCGAATTGGAAGCATGAATATCATAGAAGCAAAACAAGCGTTAGATAAAGTGATTGATAAAGCACGAGTTCATCTTTACAAGCCCATTCAAGTCGCTGAAATTCTTTATCGCGACCGAATAGAACAAGACATTACACTTTCAGATTTGACAACGTATCGTACAAAATCAAAAAAGTGGCGCGACGTAATTTGCATTCAATTTTTAGGTCGAACCAGTACATCATCAGCACGTTATCAAGATGATATTTTTAACGATAATGCTATTCCACCTGCCGTTTTAGAAATGCTTGGTAAAGAAAACAGGGAGAAAAATGGTATCGTTGAAGCCTATATTTATCGCAAGTTTCTACAGCGTTTTAGTCAAATGTCCACAGGCTTGGATTATTGTGTCACGCACGATAAAACTGATTTTCAGCTAGACGAGTTTTTGGCAATGTTTTGGCATGAAGCAGGATTACGCCGAAGTATCGATAAAGTTTATGAAATTATCGTTTATGCGTTATTCGCTGTTTTAGTTGAAGCACTTGAAGTGTCGGTTGCTGTTAGTATGAATCCCGATAAAACCGATATTCTCAACGAATTTGCCGATTTTGCGAAAAGCGTTATTCAACTGACTCCAGAGCAAACAACGATAAACCTCAAAGCCAGAATAAACCGTGTCGGTGTTACCAATGCCGCTGACCGTGGTCTGGATATGTGGGCGAATTTTGGTCTAGCGATACAAATCAAACACCTGTCTTTAACGGAAGAGTTGGCAGAAAACATTGTTTCATCGGTATCAGCCGACCGTATTGTTATTGTGTGCAAAGATACGGAACAGAAAATAATTGTTTCATTGCTTAATCAAATGGGCTGGAAGTCAAAAATCCAAAGCATTGTCACCGAAAGCGATTTGCTTCGATGGTATGAAAAAGCCCTGCGTGGCAAATTTGCAAATTCGATTGGCGATGCTATGTTGAAAAAACTATCTGACGAAATACAGGTTGAATTCCCAACAACTGATAAAAAAGAGTTTCTGCAATTTATAGAAAAACGTGGCTATCACAAACTAACTAACGAAAATTGGCAATAGCGATAATAGGACGCGCTTGTTCGAATTGACGCGCTTCTTATCATCGACATATCTTAATTACTCATTGAAGAAAAATATGAAAGCGGTTTCTGTTATTGCCAACTCGATAAGATGGACTATATAGGATGTGCTGAGGTACGAAGCGCATCATTCTCGTTGATGTTCAAATGATGCGCCTCCTATCGTCGGCACATCCTATTTAATGATAAACGCGATATATATCTTATTTGCAAAAACTGATTATGAAAAATACAAAGTTTAAGCCCAGCAATACACTTATTTTAATACTTGCTTTTATGCTGGCAGTTATTGCTTCGTTCTCAGATGCTGATGCTCGCGGTAATAATGTTGATAAAACCAGCAGTGCCAATAATTACTCGGTGAATAAATCAGATTTTACTCTGCCTTTTCACCTGATTGATGGATATATTTTTATAGACGGGCAGGTGAATAACAAGAAAGGCAAGTTCATGTTTGATACGGGAACGCCGTTTGCATTTCTTGTTAATAATCATTTTGTACCGTTAGCGAAAGATGTGTTTTTCGCAGAAGGACACGCCGCTTCTGGGCAGCCTTTGGTTTTATATACGCAAAAGCGGGCGATTTCGGTTAATTTAACGGAACAAATAAAACGGGGTAAACTCAAGTCGTTACTACACACGAATTTTGATTTTATTGAAAAAGCGGTGTTGAAAGATTTTTTAGGTATGACAGGTCATGCTTTTAATAAAGATTATTTATTCATTATTAATTTTGATAATCAATCCATAGATTTTCATTCATTCAAACAGGATGATAAAACACTGAGTGCTTATATTGATAAAGAGAGCGTTATTGCCACTTTACCTTTTACTGCTAAAGACGATGGCAGAAAACCTGAAATTGATTTATTAATTGGCAATGAAAAAATGACGGGCGTATTTGATACGGGTAATCGGAGCGGTTTAATAATTACGGAAGAAATGAAAAATCGCTTGGAAAAGGCGGGTAATTTAATTGTGGAAAAAAAGGATTATCTCTATGGAATTAATACACCTTATTTGTCCTGTGCGTTAAAAAACTTAACTTTTAATAATCAGCCGCTGGAAGATATTCATAATGTTGATCTTAAAATTGGCGATGCCAATGAATTATGGTTGGGATACCAGTTTTTGAAGCATTATGTCAGCGCGTGGGATTATAAAAATAAAACCATTACTTTGTTGAAACGATAAGTTTTCTCTCGGCACTTAAATCAGTCAATAAGCAAATAGTAACAACTTAACAATCAATGGGTTATAATCGAATCGCGTCTAAGTCATTGATTATTATCGCACAATACACACGGATAATTTTTTACATAAAAATAGATAAGGCTTTGATTCATAAAGGCTTTGATATTAATAATACCCACGGACACAGAACATGGTACACAAAATCGCAAAAAAAATCGTTTCTTACAAAGTGATAGGCAATGAACTTCCGCCAGACATTACGGCCGTTGAGAAGCCTAAAATTGATGTAGAAAGTATGCACGAGAACGTGACTCGCCCTGAAATTTTAATGGGCGCAACGTATAAAATTAAAACGCCGCAATCGGAACACGCGCTGTATATCACGATTAATGATGTGATTTTAAACGAAGGCACGGAATATGCAGAACGCCATCCTTATGAGGTGTTTGTTAATTCTAAAAATATGGAACATTTTCAATGGGTGTTGGCATTGACGCGGGTTATTTCGGCGGTGTTTCGTAAAGGCGGCGATGTGTGTTTTTTAGTGGAGGAGTTGAAAGCGGTATTTGATCCACAAGGCGGTTATTTTAAAAAAGGCGGGGTATTCATGCCGTCGTTAGTGGCTGAAATCGGTTATGCCATTGAAGCGCATTTAAAAGAAATCGGTATGATTAAATCCGTTGAAAT
Organism: Methylococcales bacterium; assembly: GCA_030693155.1. Lineage (GTDB taxonomy): Bacteria > Pseudomonadota > Gammaproteobacteria > Methylococcales > Methylomonadaceae > UBA4132. The sequence goes on along the minus strand of JAUYBJ010000261.1, from coordinate 14,099 downwards.
GGATACGCATCAAAAGCAATTTTTAGCGGCGAAGCGCAAAGAATTTGAAGCCTTGCACAGTGATACTTCCAGTTTGGACGAAGCAGGGGATTTTCCTGCCAAGGCGTTGTTATGCGGAAAATGCCAGACAAAAGCGTTGGTGCTGATGGATGGTTGTATGACCTGTTTGAATTGTGGCGATAGTAAATGTTCGTAACGGGCAACTGTTACGCACAAGAAACTATTGTCCACGAAAGACACGAAAAGTACGAAAAAGAGTAAACAAATAATGAGGTGGCCGTTGGTAGTGAGCCAAGTCTGCATTTATTAAGTGCTTGAGTCGCCCATCATTCGCAGTCCAAGGCATGACTTGGAATCCGAATGACAGATGTTGATTTTTTCGTGTCTTTTGTGATTTTCGTGGACTATAGCTTTTTTATGCGTCAATTAATTAAGGATAAATCACTTTAGGCTGAAAATTTGCCGCAGGGTATTTAGGATCAAATTCGTCAACCACTGGCTGGGCAGGTGCTTTGGCAACCGTGGTGCTGTCGGCAGAATAAATCACGGTCGGCTGGAAATTGGCAGCGGGATATTTAGCATCGACTTCATTCTCGGCAGGTGCGGCGGCTTGCGGTGCGACACTTTTATCAAGATAGATAACTTGGGGTTGAAAATCAGCGGCAGGGTATTGGTTATCTGCGAAAGTGTTAAATGAAGTGAGTGCCAACACAGTAACAGCTAAGCCTAAAAGCATGGTTTTTTTCATGGTGTGTATCCTATAGGTGTGAAGTAAGTGTGGTAAAAAATATCCCTACGCAAGGTAAGATTTGTTTTGAGTATCGAATATTTTTAAGCATTTCGCAACCGCTTTTATGCTTACAACAACTGTTTTATGTCAGGATAGTGATTGATTAGCTGTTGGCGAAAATTTTCAATTGCCGCTTCATCGTGACGTTGTGTTCTTGCAATGGGGACGACAATATCACTGATTACCCTCATCGGAGTTGATGCTAAAAAAATCAACCTGTCCGCCAGCGCAATGGCTTCGCGTAAATCATGGGTGACAAATAGCACGGTGTGCGGGCGTTGTTGCCACAGTTGCAATAATAAGGCTCTCACATCGCGTGCCGTCGGTGGGTCTAGGGAGACAAACGGTTCATCCATCAATAATAAATCGGGATTGACGGCAAAGGCGCGAATAATAGCGACACGCCTATTCATCCCCACTGACAAGCGTTCTGGGTATTCGTGTTGTACCTGCGTGAGCTGCATTATGTCCAGTAACGGATCAATCAAATCAGGCGATTGTTCTGGGTCTAATACCAGCTCAATATTTTCCCGCACGGTACGCCACGGTAATAAACGCGGATTCTGAAAAATGTAGCCGATTTTAGGCGTAGTGTGTTGCTTACCAACAAGAATTTCACCGTCATATTGATTATCCAAGCCTGAAAGACAATTTAATAAGGTGGTTTTGCCACACCCTGACGAACCCACCAAACACACAAACTCATTCGCCTGTAGCGACAAACTAAAATCGGCAATAGTGGCTTGTGCCGCACCTGCGTAGGTTTTATTGTCGATGGTAATGTGTACGTCGGTCATCGCCGCCACCGTAAGGCTTGTTTATCCAAGGGCTTTAAAATCAGCAATTCTATTAACTGAATGACCGCCACAAAGGCAATGGTATACGCCAAAATACTGGCAACATCGAACATCTGAAAAAATAAATGCAGTTGATAACCCATGCCGTTACTACGTCCTAATAATTCCACCACCAAAATTATTTTCCAAATCAACGCCAATCCTGAACGGGTCGCACCCATGAGAAACGGTTGTAATTGCGGCAAAATAACATGGCGTAGCGTTTTAGTTTTGCTGAAATGATAACACCTCGCCATGTCCATTAAATCAGTATCGAGGGCGCGTGTACCTTCACGAATGGTGACAATCACATTGGGCAATTTATTGATGACCACCGCGAGAATGGCGGCAGATTCCACTAAACCAAACCAGACGTAACACAGAATAATTGTTACCAACGCGGGGACATTGAGAAAAATCACCAGCCAATGATCAAAAAACGCATTCAGTGCTTTATTGCGCCCCAGCACGATACCGATAGCGCAACCTAACAGCATAGAAATAGAAAAACTGATCACCAAGCGCATTAAGGTCATGCCCAAATGATACGGCAACTGCCCTGACACAACCGCTTGCCAGAAGACAATGGCAACGGTGTAGGGCGCAGGCAATGTGTTGCTGTGCAGAGTGCTTGCCGCGCCTTGCCATACGGCCAGAAACACCAGCAATGACAGGCTGGGCAGGTATTTGTTGAGTTGCATTATTAACCTGATGTCGGAGCGTTGCTGGATGAGTTCCCATACTGGCGCGTGGGAACTATGAACGATTAATGACTGCCAGTCCTTAAAGGACTGGCAGTCATGCCTAAACTAATCCTAAGCTATAGACTTATTGACCAGACCAAAACGTCCCCGCTTGTAGCGTGTCGGCTTTGCCTGTTAATTGGCTGTTACTGGCGGCTTTCAATAGCGTGTAAATACGGGCGGCGGCTTGTCGTTCTTTGTCGCCCCATTGTTCTACGCCGCCGTCACAATAGCGTTGGCGTAACAGGTTTTGGGTTGCCGCATCATCGGCTTTGGTTAAAGGAATGACTTTTTGCCACGCGCTATCATCAGTGCATAGTTGTTTTTTAGCCGCAGAACTGGCTTTAAAAAACCCATTGACTGCCGCAGTATGACTTGCCGCCCAGCTTTGTTTGAATACATAACCCAAACTAGGAACATTTTCTTCAATGCCCAAGCCTTTTAAAATGCCTCTGCCGTCGATGATTTGACGGTAACCTATCGCTTCTAAACGCGCGGCAAAATGCCAGTAGGTGAGGGCGGCATCAACGCGGTTTTGTTTCAGTTGCTCGCTGATTAAGGGCGGTGCGCCGAAGGTTTTTTCTACGGTTTTGTTTAAATCCAGCGATTGTTTTTGTGCCAAGGCTTGCAGTAATAACCAGTTTTTATCCAGTTCGCCGCCAGCAATGCCTAAGCGTTTACCGTTTAAATCTTTAACTGACTGAATGGGGCTGTTTGCGGGTACAACCAACGCGCCAGCGGTGCTGGAATAAGGATAAAAGGTAAAATCTTCGCCTTGCGCTCTTAGACCCGATACCCAAATCCAATCGGACACTATCATATCAACCGCGCCAGACTGTAACGCGATTTTGCCCGCTTCGGCGGTCGCGACAGGATGCACTTCAATTTTAAAATCAGCCGATTCAGCGGGGAGTGCTGATAATTCCCACTCGACAGTTCCGCCTGCTTGGATGCCGATACGGAGAGTGGTTTTGTCAGCAGCAAAGCAGTTGCTGACGGTAACAAGGCAGAGCATGATAAACAACGGATAAATTTTCATGGGCGTAAAAGTAATGTGAGAGTTGAACGGTGAGCGCATTATAACCGAGTGATAAAAATCTATTTATAAAGGCAACGCAGAAAACGCATCCAAAGCATCCACAGCGGCGGAGGTGCGGCGTATCAGTTCTAAATTATGCTCTAAATCCATCATGCCACCCACGGCAAGTGTCACTATCATTGCCTCGAACGCATAGGTTAAATGAGCGCGGTAGCGGTGCATTAACAGGGATTCATCTATATCAACTACGCCTTGTGCAATTAATATTTGACGGTAACTGGTCAGTAGTTCTAACTCATGCTGTTGGCGCGTGTCCGAATTAATCGCGGTGGCTAAAAAATACGCCACGTCACTGACTCCTTCCCCCATGCGCACTAGTTGCCAGTCGAGAAATCCCGCGTGTGATTTATCATTGTTCCAAAATAAATTACCCGAATGGCAATCATGATGAATCAGGGTTTGTGGCGCGGCGGCAAGAAATTTCATTACCTTACGGCGCGACTGCGCATAACGTAACGCGGGTTTGTGTAATCGTGACGGTATCGCTGTACCTGCTAATTGCAAGCCGCGTTGCATTAATGGGACTGCCAACGCAGAACCCAATGAATCTTCCAGACGGCGTACTGAGCCTGATAACCAGCGATAACTGGGGTGATGTACGGTATTCCAGAAATGCCCATGAAAATGGGCAAGTTGTTCAATAATCAATCGGGATTGTGAAATATTCAATGAGTCGTGTGGGCTACTGGCAATACCTTCAAATTCAGCAATATCGGCCAGTACCAAGGTTGAACCACAGCCAAATCGACTTTGTGCTGCCAGACAAACAGGCTTGGTCACAGGCACAGCGTGTGCCAGTTCGTTATAAAAGCGTACTTCAGTATGCAGTAAGCGCGGTAAGGCGGTAATCATCCGCGCTCGCCATGCCAATGAGGGCAATTTAACAAACCAGTTTTTAGGCACAGTCGCGCCATCGTGATCCACCGTAACGCGCACTCGCGTGGTTGTTCCTACATCAACAGCTATTACATCAACGTTGCTCACCACCGTGTTGCTGTCATGCTGGTTTACCACTCGTTGTGCCCAAGCGACGGTCAGTTCGCTGGGTTTTCTAACTAGAATAGTCGGTTTCATGCTGCTCTCCCTTTCCTTTTTTGCAACTGCCAATTAATAAGATAATGCTTATGTTGATTCGTTCATTTTATCATAGCCTTATGTCGAAAGATGAATGACTCAGCCTACCTGACCGCAAAAAAACGATTATTAAAAGTAATTATGTTCGATAACGCACAGACTACAGACACTTTTCCTAACTATGCTTGCCAGATTTGAAACTAAAAACCAATTCAATCCAAATCAACACACCAACAGGCTCAATGCGAACAGTGTTGTAATCACTTTATTGATGGTTAGCTATAGATTTAAAAATAATAAAGAAAGGTTTACCCCATCATTCGAGACGCTCATAATCAGGGTCGAAGTTTCTGAACATCCACTATAACGGAGAATAATGATGATTAATTTATGTGGTTTTGCTGTTAGTAATTATTACAATAAAACCAAACTGGTGTTGCTGGAAAAAGGTATCGCGTTCACCGAAGAACAGGTTTTTCCCTCACAGGATGAAGCCTTGTTAAAGCGGTCGCCACTGGGCAAAATCCCGTTTATTGAAACTGAAAACGGTTGTTTGTCTGAATCTCAGGTGATTCTGGAATATTTGGAAGAAACCTATCCTGAAATGCCGCTGTATCCTGCCAATAGTTTTGAACGCGCGAAGTGTCGGGAATTAATTCACCATACGGAACTTAACATTGAGCTACACGCCCGCCGTTTATACAAAGAAGCGTTTTTTGGCGGTTCGGTATCTGATGAGGTTAAAAATGAAGTCAAAGAATTGTTAGAGAAAGGCTTAAAAGGCTTGGCGCGACTGGCGAAATTTTCGCCTTATATTGCGGGTGACACTTACACCGCCGCTGATGGTGTCGTGTGGTTGCATTTTTTTATGGTGAGTGCGACTTGTCAAAAAATCTACGGTACGGATCTCGTCGCCGCGCATTTTCCTGATATTGCGGCTTATAGGCAGTTGATAGAAACCCGACCTGCTGCGCAAAAAGTCGCCGCAGACCGCGCGGCAGCAATGGCGGCTTTTTTGAAATAATAAACGGTTATGATGACGGATTCTCAATGTGAATCCGTCATCCATTCAACAATGACACTTTATTTTCAACAAACTCCAATTGGCAAGCTAGGCATCGCTGAACACGAAGGTAAGATTACCGATGTGTATTTTGCCGATGAGACTATTCCGCAAGGCGTTGATATAGCCGAAACTGCACTGATTAACGAAGCGTTCTCACAACTGAATGCCTACTTTACAGGGCAACTTACGGAATTTACGTTGCCGCTTGCGCCGCGTGGTACAGCTTTTCAGCAGAGCGTCTGGCACGCTCTGTGTGCTGTTCCTCATGCCAGCACTGCCAGTTATAAAGACATTGCGTTAGCGATAGGTAATCCTAAAGCGGTACGCGCCGTCGGGCAAGCGAATAATAAAAACCCGATTCCTATTTTTATTCCCTGCCATCGCATCATCGGCAGTAACGGCAAGATGGTCGGTTACAGCGGCGGTTTGGAAATTAAAGCATTTTTGTTGGCATTGGAAAGGCGAGCTGTCTTAGTGTCGTCTTGAAGTGCTGCGTACAATAACTTCAACAACCCTTAGGTTTAATAATGAATACAACGGTACTTTCGCCTATTAACATCGGCTGTTTTTCCTTGCCCAATCGAGTCGTTATGGCTCCTTTAACCCGAATGCGCTGTCCTGATGGGGTTGCTAATGACTTAATGACAACGTATTACACCCAACGTGCCAGTGCGGGTTTGATTATTTCCGAAGCCACACCGATTTCACCGCAAGGCATCGGTTATCCCAATATTCCTGGCATTTATACTGCTGAGCAGGTCGAGGGCTGGAAAAAAGTCACTGCCGCCGTGCATGAGCATAACGGACACATTTTCTTACAGCTATGGCACGTCGGGCGTATTTCGCATCCTGATTACCATGAGGGTGAATTACCTGTCGCGCCGTCTGCTATCGCGCCTAAAGGACAGGCGATTACGCCCACAGGTATGAAGCCATTTGTTACGCCGCGTGATTTATCAGTGGCTGAAATTCAAGAGATTGTTGAAGATTATCGTGTTGCGGCTGAAAACGCACTGGCGGCGGGTTTTGACGGCGTAGAAATTCACGCGGCAAATGGTTATTTGATTGACCAGTTTTTGCGTGATGGTTCTAATCAACGCACTGATAATTATGGTGGTTGTCTGGAAAACCGCTCGCGTTTTTTGTGGCAAGTCACTGATGCGGTGGTGTCGGTGTGGGGCGCAGACCGTGTTGGTGTGCGTCTTGCACCTAGCGGCACTTTTAATGATATGAGCGATTCCGTACCAGAAGATCTGTTTGTTTATGTATTAAAGCAACTGAATAATTTTGATTTAGCCTACGTCCATGTTGTTGACGCACTGGAAAGTGATATTCGTCATGGCGCGAACGTGGTTGATTTGGCGGTATTACGCGCGGCTTATCAGGGTACGTTGATTGTGTGTGGTGCTTATAATTATGACCGCGCTAATGCAGCCATTGCGCAAGGCTTGGCAGATGCAGTAGCGTTTGGTGAGTTGTATATTGCCAATCCAGATTTGGTGGAACGTTTTGCGGCGGGTGCGCCGTTAAATAAACCCAATCCCCGCTCTTATTATGGCGGCGATGAGAAGGGCTATACCGATTATCCAGCGTTGACCTAAGGCATTCACAACAGGTTTTGAACGTTAAAAAGGCAGACTGATGAAACGGTTATCTTTATTACTGACGGTGTTTTGTTTCGCGCTACTGGCTGATTCTGTTGCCAGTGCCGCCGCACCGCTCAACATTATCCCCGAAGCATTACACATTGTTCGTGCTGAATTTGGCTTGTTCAATGCGTCTGGTTTTGTACCGTCTAACAGAGTACCGCTGGTCGAGGGACAAACCTACGGCTGGCGTATCGTGGTAAAAACCAATAAAGCCAAAGTGCGCTGGCGCGAGGAATTTACCTTGCCCGTCGCGCCTGTCACTTGGGGTGATGCTGAGGTAAAGGGCATGAGTTCAGTCTCTGAAAATAGAAGAGTTTCAGTCATGGAGCGCGAAGAGACACCTGTTGACGGTGTGATGGTTAATTCATGGGCAGTTGCCGCAGGTGATCCTGTCGGTCATCATGTGATGCGGGTGCTTATCGACAATCGGTATGAATACATTTTTCAATTTGATGTACAGAGCGCACCGCAACACACAAAAAAAGTCCTTCAGTAATAGTTCCTGAATTTATTATTGGGTATTTTTCATACCCAATCCATACCCATTAATACTCTATTCTAAATTATTGTCGCTGCTATTTTCTTGGGCGACAATAACCCCGTAAAGCGTGGTAATCAGTGAATAAGAAGGTAATTTTACGGTGTCGAAGAAAAGCCAAAAAGCGGGTTGTTGAGAAAAAGATTTATTAAGCAGTCGAAACTGTTCTGACTATCAGTGATAATACACGGCTGTTTAATGTTATGGATGTCATGCCCTCGTTATGAAGTTGGAAAAGATCAAGCTGTCGGGTTTTAAATCCTTTGTCGATCACACTGTTATTCCTATTACCAGCAATTTGACGGCTATCGTCGGCCCGAATGGTTGTGGTAAATCCAATATTATTGATGCGGTGCGTTGGGTGATGGGCGAAAGTTCAGCCAAACATTTGCGTGGCGGCAATATGGCGGACGTTATTTTTAATGGTTCATCAGGGCGTAAACCTGTCAGTACCGCCTCGGTTGAATTGGTATTTAATAACTCCGAAGGTAAATTAGGCGGCGAATACGCGCAATATGACAGTATTGCCATTAAGCGGCAGGTGAGTCGTGACGGATTGTCTGTGTATTGGCTGAACGGGTCGCGCTGTCGGCGCAGGGATATTACCGATTTATTTTTAGGCACGGGTCTGGGTTCGCGCAGTTATGCGATTATCGAACAAGGCACAATTTCGCGGATGGTGGAATCCAAGCCTGAAGAATTGCGCGTACATATTGAAGAAGCGGCAGGAATTTCCAAATACAAAGAACGGCGCAATGAAACGGAAACCCGAATGCGCAACACCCGTGACAATCTGGAACGTTTGGATGATGTGCGTGATGAGGTGGACAAGCAAATCAGGCATTTGCAAAAACAAGCCGAAAAAGCGGAAAAATACACGGAGCTTAAACAACAGGAACGCCAGTTTAAAGTGGAATTGTTAGCGATGCGCTGGCGACGTTATCAGCAAACCACCGCCCAATTGGATGTGCAATTACAAGCGATCGCGACGGAACATAACCGCTTATTTATTGAATTACGCACTGTGGATAGTCGTCTTGAACAGCAACGCGCCGATTATAAAACGCAGCAACAGCAAGTCAACCAAGTGCAAGGCGATTATTATCAGGTTGCGGCAGACGTGGCGCGTTTTGAGCAAACCATTAAGCATGAACAACGCACTCATGCAGACACAGTGCTGGAAATCGGACGTTCACAGCAACAAGCAGATCATGCGTTGAGTGAATTGGATACCGATAAACAGGCATTGGAAGACATCAAACAGCAGTTGGATGAAGCCGAACAACGCTGGTTAGTGGTGCAGGAACGACAAGAACTCGTGGAACAGTTGCAACAGGATGGGCAACAACAACGCCACGCATGGCAAGCGCAATGGAATGACTATCAGGCGAAAACGGCGCGGTATAAAGAACAAGCCGAAGTCCAGCGCGTGAAAATTGTGCAACTGGAACAGCAACAGCGACAGTTGCAAAGCCGCGTTGATAAATTAGCCGCCGAACGTGAACAGCTATCGGCGACGGAATTAGCCGATGATATTGAATCCTTGGCCGCCAGTATGGAACTGATTGAAATCCAGCGTGATGATTTACAAGCGGAGCTGGAACAGTTACAGCAGCAAATTATCGGGCAACGCCAACAGATTAAACAGCTGCATCATGAACTGCACAGCGACCGTTCTGTGCAACAGCAGTTGAGCGGTAAAATTACCGCTTTGGAATTATTGCAGCAACACGCCATGGGTAAAGACAATAAAAATCTCAGCGCGTGGCTGGAACAGAGTCATGTGAAAACTGAACAAGGACGTTTGGCTGAATACCTGAGCGTGGAAACAGGCTGGGAAACGGCGGTAGAAACGGTGTTAAGCAGTTATTTAGAAGCGGTGTGTGTGGAGCATATCGACGCATTGTTTCCGTATTTGCCGAATTTAACCGATCAATCGGTCACGTTGTTTGCCACGCAAGTCGCCGATGACTGCCAGTCCTCTAAAGGACTGGCAGTCATTACACACGCCTCGTTATTAACAAAAATAGATGCGCCGTGGGATTTAAGCGGTTTGTTATCGACGGTGTATTGCGCCGATGATAACGACACCGCGCAGCGGTTAGCGACTGAGCTGCAAGCGCATGAGTCGATTATTACGCCCGATGGTTTATGGCTGGGTGCGGGCTGGTTGAAAATTCAGCGCAGCAAAGACCATAAAACAGGCGTGTTGCAGCGCGAAAAAGAATTACGCACGTTAAAACAACAGCTGGAACAGTTGCAAGAGAAAATCGGCATTTCTGAAGAGCGGTTATCCATTACCGAAGCCGCGTTAAAAGCCGCTGAACTGAAACGTGAATCGGTAGCCCGCGCAGACAGCAATCTGGGCATGGAGTTATCGCAGAAAAATTCAGAACGCAGTGCGCAATCTGCCCGATTAGAGCAACAGCAGCGTCGTCTTGAGCAAATCAGTAACGAACAAACGGATATTGGTAGTGAGCTGGCGGAGTCGGTTGACATCATGACCGAAGCGCGGCAGTTGCAAGCCGAAGCCGAAGAGATGATGGCGGAGCAGGAAAGTACGCGCGAGCAGTTAGAGGCGTTAAACCACAGCTTGCAAACCGCGCAACATCAGGCTGAACAGACCATTAATGAAGTCAGGCAACAGGCTTTTGCACTCAGGGCAAACATTGATTCGTTACGCTCGTCGGAAAATCTGACGGGCAGGCAAATAGAGCGACTGCAACTGCAACATGAGCAAGCAGTGGCGCGTATTACCTCGCTGGAAAGTAAACAGCGGCAAACTCATACGACTCTGGACGAAGAAAAGGTGTTGCTTGGCGAGAAAATGCTGGAAAAAAATCAGCTGGAACAGCAATTAAAAACCGAGCGGCAGCAGCAAGATATTCTGGAGGCCAGTATTACTGAGTTAAGCAAGCAGCACACGCGCAACCAAAGAGCCTTGGAAATTGAAAAAGAAACGCTCGATAAGCTGCGCCTAGCCAGTCAGGAAAGCAAAGTGCGCGGACAAACGCTCAACGAACAACTGAAAGAAATTGATGCCGATGCTGAACAGGTACTAAAAAATCTACCTGAACACGCACAAGATGACGAGTGGAAACAAAAAGTCGATGAGTTGACCGTGCAAATTGAACGCTTGGGTACCATTAATTTAACCGCGATTGAGGAATATAAAGCCCAGTCGGAACGCTTGGATTTTTTAAATGCTCAGCACGCGGATTTAATAGAAGCTCTGCAAACACTGGAATTGGCAATCGGCAAAATTGATAAAGAAAGTCGGTTACGTTTTAAAGAAACATTCGACAAAATAAACACTGGCTTACAAGAAAAATTTCCAAAATTATTTGGTGGCGGCGAGGCGTATTTGGAATTAACCGAACAGGATTTATTAGAATCAGGGGTTAATATCATCGCCAGACCACCTGGTAAAAAGAACAGTACCATTCATTTATTATCAGGTGGCGAAAAAGCCTTAACAGCAGTGGCATTGGTGTTCTCAATTTTTGAACTCAATCCTGCCCCGTTTTGCTTATTAGACGAAGTGGACGCACCATTAGATGATGCCAATGTCGGGCGATTTTCAAAAATGGTGGAAGAAATGTCGGCAACGGTGCAGTTTTTATATATTTCACATAATAAGGTTACGATGGAAATCTCAAAGCAATTAGCAGGTGTTACCATGAAAGAGCCAGGTGTATCCCGAATGGTCGCGGTTGATATTGAAGCAGCAGTCACAATGGCGGAAATCTGATGGACAAAGAAGTATTAAGAATCGTAATTATCGCCACAGGGCTGATTATCGTCATCGTTATGTTGACGTGGGGTTATTTAAAAGACAGGCAGTCACAACGGGAAATGGATTTGGAGGATGACACTGAACCTCAGCCTGTGTCTGTGCCTGTGCGTAACAAACCATTACATACATCACCTATCAGTGATAATGAATATATTGAACCCTTAGGGCCTGCGATTTTAAATTCATCGGAAAATTATTATACCAACGATGAAGATGATGAGGAGGAAGAGGATTTTGCACCAGCACCGCCGCGCATCGCAACGCCTGCGATTATTCAATTCTGTCTGGTTGCCAGAGCCGACGAAGGCTTTAACGGGCTGGATTTAATTCGGGGGTTTAGAATTGCAGGACTGAAATACGGCAGTTTAAAAATATTTGAACGTCTGGATGCCAATCAACTGGTCGATTTCGGTGTTGCCTGTATGGTCGAACCAGGTACATTTCCCAGCGGTCACTTAGACACTTTTTACTGCCCGGGTATCGTGTTTTTCATGCAGCCCGACGCGCTCGATGATGCGCTGGCAGTGTTTGATGATTATGTGGAAACTATCCGTATGTTAGCGGTCGAATTAGAAGGTTATATTTGGGATCATCAACGCCGACCACTGACCGAAGCCACTGTGCAAGCTATTCGGCAGAGCTTGTGATTTTTCCACGAACATTATTTACATCTCATTGTAAAGGCGTTTTCTCATTCCCACGCGCCGCGTGGGAATACCGTAGTGACCACCGCGCCTGCGGTCTGAGTGAAAACACAGCATATCATTGCCACTAAATTAATTCGTTCGCATGAAACTTGTATTGCAGTTGAAAAAGTCACGCAAAAAGAAAAAAGAGAATTGAAATTGAAGAGTGGTTAAAACACTCTGAAAAGAAGACAGCCCCAGATATTCGCCTTTAATAATTATCGTTCCAACGCTCCAGAGACTGTGAAACCCTCTCCCACATCATATAAAAACAATGACTTACAAAATTCAAAAATTGTTTTATAAGTTATTTCCATAATACTTTCACAGTCTCCAGAGCTTGGGAACGAGATACACTGACAATACCATAGAATGTGCCGACGATAGGAGGCCGCATCATTCGCGTGGATTTTCTCGAACGATGCGCTTCGTGCCTCAGCGCATCCTATGGTTAGCGCACCTTATCGCGTTGCCCGCCTTGCAAAATATGGCGGATAAAAAGACCTTGAAACTGCGTGATGTGCGGCAGGTGGGTGCGGATTTGAAACTCACGCTGTCGATTTGAATATTTGACAAAATGAATCGTTAATTTTTAATTATGAAAGGGGTATTTCTGATGACTGCGTTATCGTTGATTGCAAAATTTATTAACAGACATCACAAACCTTTTGTTGTGAAAGTGACAGTGTGTGATGGTGTGTGGACGGCGGTATGTGACGCACTGGGTTTGGTGACAGAAGCGAATAGTTATGAGCAGTTGATAGAAAGGGCGTGGGAAGTTGCGCCCGACTTGATTGAACTCAATGCCATTGATGTGGCGGGTGATATTCGCTTACAGTTCACGCATATCAAAACGATTGATAGGGTTGCCTTATAATGGGGTCAACTTTTTATCCGCAGTTGGTTGTCCTGTTACGGTCGGCTGGTTGTCAATTTGTCCGCCAAGGCAAAGGCAGTCATGAGATTTGGCACAGCCCGATTACCCACAAAAACATCAGTGTACCGTTCACTATCCAATCAAAACCCACCGCTAACGCGATTCTTAAGCAAGCTGGAATTAACGAAAAGCTTTGACAGTTTTTGCCCCGCATAACCTGATGCTTGATGTTCGGTAGGTTGGCGCAGATTTGAAACTTACTTTAACGGCGTATTAACTGAGCAACTTGTCATAATCGGCATGACTGCCAATCCAAAACCACTGCACACCCTCAGCAACAGGTACACCTAAAGCACGATAACCCAAACTGACACGCACGCTACGAAACGCACCGTTTTTAACCAATTTAAATTGTAATGAGGGATGTTGTGGATTTTGTTTTAGTAAGCGATAGTTATCACGCGCTTGTTGTTGAATAGTTGAAGGCAACGCATAAAAATGTCGCCAAAATTTAGTAGAGGCGAAATGTCTCACAGCTCAGTTGACAGACCACTGTGATATTCCGCCAGTGCCTCGGCCGCCAACGCATCCAGTTTGCCAGTATTAGCATCGTTTTCAATTTGTTTATCCCACAGGTCTTCGGTAAATTCAGTAAACCAACGGCGTAGTTCACACAATTCAGCTTCGGGTAATTGTTGAATCGCTTGTTCAATAGCTTGAATAGTTTGCATGATTATTCCTCCGATTGTTTAAACGCAGGTTTGGATTTTAAAGCAAAGTGCGATATGACACTAGCTGTAGATACAATAGGATGATGATATGGACTCCTCTCCGCTCCTGACGGTGTCATAATGCACCACTGGTTTAAACAACGGCACGAAGAGGAGTCCGAGATGAATAAGATGAATACTAACGTAGTTGGCTTAGACATAGCAAAAAACATCT
>JAUYBJ010000260.1 GCA_030693155.1 Methylococcales bacterium | reverse complement strand
CGCGAATATCATCGAACTCTTCCAATATGGCTAAAATGTTTTGCCATTCAGTGTACGGCAAAACAACAGACTTTTTATGTGCCTTTTCATCAATAATGAAATTTGGATGCAGTTCTATCATGTTTACTCTTCCCAAGCCCTGCCATCACGCGCAATCAAAGCAATCGAAGCGACAGGTCCCCATGTACCTGCTGGGTAAGATTTAGGGTCATCACCTGAATGTCGCCACGCATCTTGGATAGAATCTACCCACGTCCACGCTTGTTCAATTTCTTCACGGCTTAAAAATAAAGTAGGGTTGCCGCGCATGGCTTCTAATACCAATTTTTCATAACCGCCAAAAATACGGCTTTTTTTGAACGCTTCGGAGAAACTTAAATCCAGTTTGGTTTTCTGGATTTTGATATGTTCATCAATCCCCGGAATTTTATTGAGAATTTCGACTTCCACGCCTTCATTGGGTTGTAAGTGAATAATCAGTTTATTGGGCGGTAATTCGCGAAAACTGTCTTTAAAAATGTTATGCGGTAATTGTTTGAAATAAATGACAATTTCAGTGCGTTTGCTGGTCACGCGCTTACCTGTACGCAGGTAAAACGGTACGCCTGCCCAACGCCAGTTATCAATATCAACCCGCAGGGCGACAAAACTTTCGGTGGTGCTTTCGGTGTTTGCTCCGTCTTCTTCTAAATAGCCGGGAACGGCTTTGCCTTTCATGTAGCCAGCGGTGTATTGCCCACGCACAGTTTTTTCATCAACATTTGCCAAGGTAATCGGGCGTAAGGCTTCCAGCACTTTGATTTTTTCCGCGTGTATGCTTTTCGCTTCCAGATTCACAGGGGGTTCCATCGCGATAAAAGTCAGAATCTGTAATAAATGATTCTGCAACATATCACGCAACTGCCCTGTTTTATCGAAATATTCCCAGCGTCCTTCGATACCAATGTCTTCTCCGACGGTGATTTGAATATGGTCGATGGTGTTGTGATTCCAGTTAGTGGTAAAAATGGAATTGGCAAACCGTAACGCCAACAGATTTAAAACGGTTTCTTTACCTAAATAATGGTCAATGCGAAATACCTGTTTTTCGCTGAATACTTTCGCTACTTCGTCGTTGATCACTTGAGACGATTTCAAATCATGCCCGATGGGTTTTTCCATCACCATGCGTGATTCTTCGGTTAATACACCTGATTGCGCCAAGCCTTGGCAGATATTGCTGAATAAAAACGGGGCGACGGCAAAATAATTAACGGTGACGCGGTTTTCGGTATCCAACACGGTATGCAGTTGTTGGTATTCTGCCATTTGCGTCAAGTCGATTTTCAGATACGACAAACGGGCAGAAAATCGCTTCCATACAGTATCGTCCAGCTTATCGTTTAAAAATTCTTGCAAACTTTTGTGGGCAATCTCAACAAACTCAGCACTGGTATGAGTGTGTCTATCAACACCGATAATGTGCGTATCAGGCTCAATCAGATTAGCATTTTCCAGCCGATACAAAGAAATAAGCAACTTACGGCGAGATAAATCGCCCAGCGCACCAAAGATAATCAAATCGCAGGGTTTAAATGTTTTTTTGTCTTTCATTGTCTGTGTCAGCTAAAAATACGGGGCGGGATAAAAATACAGTTTTATGACTCAGAACTTATTATCTCAGAATTTGTTTTACGATGCTGGACTGATTGCACTGCCGCAACCCCACAGAATACACGGCCTATATAATATCGAATCGAAATCTTATTGACAGATCTATCCAGTCACTCGTATAGTGTCGATTCACTACTAAGCAATAGCTATAGCAGTGATGAACCTGATAAATGACCCATAATAAAGGTGGAAAAAATGAGCGAAGAAGAGCAAACAAAAGACAGATTTTGGTTATATGTAGGCGGCACTGTATTTGCTATCGTGGCGGTTATCTTATTGATTAAACAAAGTGAAAATGAAAAATTCGCACCTATCAAGCAACAGGTAGAGCAAGAAAATGCCCAGATGAATATTCGTGTGTTGAGCGACAGTACAGAAAAATAATAATAAATAATAATAAGGAGAGAATCATGAAATTAAAACCCCTAATCCTGTTAGCCGCATTGAGTTTTTTTTCGGGCAGTACATGGGCAACCGAATATATTTACCGCGATTTAATGGCAAATACCCTGACATCACCTACTTGTGCGGCAGAACCTCAAGCCATTGCTGAAGCCTCCAAGTCGTTTAATATGAGTAAATACAGCAAACGCTTTTGTCAATCACAAGGCTATGGCTGGCACGTTGAAAAAATAAAAGATAATGGCAAACCCGTTTGTGTCGATTGCTCAGGCGGTAAAAGCGGCAAACAGTGTCATCTGGAAGATGTGGTCGTGACCTGTAAACGCATTAAACCCGGATCTGTCGGTATGCTCCCTGGAAAAAGTTAATCCCCTGTTTGTTGTCGAGCACTAAATACTCCGCTTAATCTTTAGCCGAATACTTTAATGAAGGTTCGGCTAAAGAACATCTCGAAAAATCACCTAACTAATTTAAACGCTTGCTGATAGCAACAAACAGGGTTTCGCTAGTTTCATCTGCGTTCAGACGTTCTCGAAATGTTCAGAACGTGGCGCGTAACTTGTCGTGCTTTTAACGCTTGCCGCGAGACAAACCACGCTACCAATTATCACACTTCTCATGTAGTATCTTTATCAATATGCGTTCTAAAACGTGCATTTGTTAGTTGAATCTACCTTGCTTAACCCTTTTTTCATTACGTTCTCAGGATACTTGACTCATGCGAACCAGCCTACAAAAATCGAGATGTTTTCTAACTTTCTTACTGGCATTATTCGTTTTATGCCTGTCATCCTGTAGCAAAAAAGAAGAAGACCAACCTAAGGCGGCCGTTGCCAGACCGATTAAATTGATGACTATCGGTAATGTTAGTAGCGGTGCGAATAGTAATGGCAGCGCACAAACCAGAAAATTACCGGGTACGGTAAAAGCGGCGGATCAGGTTGATTTAGCGTTTCAAGTCGCAGGAACACTGATTGATTTACCTGTCAAAGAAGGGCAACGGATTAAAAAAGGCGATTTAGTTGCGCGATTGGATACGCGGGATTTTGTAAGCAATTTGAATAACGCCAAGGGCGTGGTCGCTAAAGCCAATGCCTCTGTTGAATACGCCAATGCTGAATACCAGCGTTATCGCAACATCAAAGCCACCGATGCAGGCGCGGTCAGTGATTCGATGGTGTCGTTAAAACAAACCTCGCTCAAAGTATCCAAGGCGGACTTACAATCGGCTCAAGCAGGTTTGGCCATCGCACAAGACCAGTTAGATTACACCAGTTTGCGTGCGCCGTTCTCTGGCATCGTGGCGCGTAAATATGTCGATAATTTTCAGGAACTCAAAGCCAAACAAGCCGTAGTCAGCATTCAAAATATCAGTGATATTGATATAACCATTGATGTGCCTGAGATGATGATGACTCCGATACGACAAACTAAACCTAACGTGTTTGCCGAATTCGCCGCTGATTCCAGTCGTCGTTTTGAACTTAAACTCAAAGAAGCCGCCTTACAATCAGACCCGCAAACCCAAACCTACCGCGTCGTATTCTCCATGCCTGCGCCCTCAGGCATTCGTATTCTGTCGGGCATGACTGCCACCGTTGGCATCGAATTTGGCGAAGCGAATGTGAATACCGTTGTGGAGTCTGAAAGCAATGCCGTTATTCCGCTGATTGCTGTGTTAGCTGACAACGCGGGACATTCTACGGTGTGGGTCGTTGATGAAAAAACCATGAGTGTACATCGTCGTGAAGTGAAAACTGGTGAACTCAGTGGCACTGACAGTATTCGTATCAGTTCAGGACTGAAAGAGGGTGACATCATTGCTATCAGCGGTGTCAGTAAATTGCAGGAAGGTCAGGTTGTCAGAAAGTTTGAATAACTTGAATAACTTGAATAACTTGAATTATATTTATCTTAAAACTTAAATAATTTTTTTATGGCTTATAAGCAACGATGAAAAACAGCATGGCAGTTAATGCCTTTGATATTAGCGTACTTGACTCCCTGACCGCACATATCGCTGTGTTGAATGCGCAGGGTGTTATTGTCGCGGTGAACAAGGCATGGTGGCAGTTTGGCGCAGAAAATAGTTTGCCAGAACCCAGTCACAGTATTTTAGGAGCTAATTATCTGGAGACCTGTAAAAATGTTGTTAATCCAACTGATGGTGATGAAGCAAACGCAGCTCAAGCAGGCATTGCCGCTGTGCTGGCAGGTGAGCAGGAAAGTTTTTATTTAGAATACCCGTGCCATTCAACTAATCAGCAACGCTGGTTTTCCATGAATGTATCGCCCTTGCAAGACTCACACGGCGGAGTGGTAATCAGTCATAAAAACATCACCGAACGTAAGCAAGCCGAAGCATCACTACGAGAGAGTGAAGAGAAACTGCGTTTGTTCATTCACTATTCGCCGTCAGCGATTGCGATGTTTGACCATGATATGCGTTACCTTGCGCACAGCCATCGCTGGCTCACTGACTACGGTTTAGGTGAACAGAAGCTGGTGGGTCGTAGCCACTACGAAGTCTTTCCCGATATTCCTGAGCGATGGAAGGAGCTTCATCAGCGATGTTTGGCGGGGTCAATCGAGAAGTGTGACCGAGATTCTTTTCCGCGAGCCAACGGATTGGTGTGCTGGGAACACTGGGAAATGCACCCGTGGCTAACCAGTACAGGTGACATTGGCGGTATCATCCTTTTTTCTGAGGTTATCACCGAGCGCGTTAAAATGGAGGAAGCACTTATCGACAGCGAAAAAGAATTCCGTTTACTCGCCGAATCCATGCCGCAAATTGTCTGGATTACCCGCGCTGATGGTTGGAATATTTATTTCAACCAACAATGGATGGATTATACGGGTCTCAGTTTTGAAGAAAGTTACGGTCACGGCTGGAACAAGCCTTTTCACCCTGATGACCAACAACGCGCATGGGATGCTTGGCAAAATGCGGTAAACAACAATACTATATATTCACTTGAATGCCAGTTACGCCGTGCCGACGGTGTTTATCGCTGGTGGCTGGTTAGAGGCACACCCATATTTGATGAGACTGGCAAAGTGTATAAGTGGTTTGGTACTTGTACGGATATTCACCACATTAAAGAAGCCGAAAGAGTTCTGCTTGAAAAAGAACGTCTGCTGACGGATTCACAAGCCATTGCTCACATTGGTAGCTGGATGATGGATATAAACACAGCTATCATTGATTGGACCGAAGAAACATTTCGTCTTTATGGGTTGTCATCCTTAACGGATAAAGCCCCAACGGTTGAGCAATTTTCCGAGTTACTACACCCCGATGACAGCTTATCTATGCAGGAGTGGATTAATGCCTGCGTATCAGGTAAACAACCCACAGAGCTACAATTTCGTACTCATCCAAGCAATGACAGTAGTCGCTGGTTGCTTGGCAACGGTATTCTGGAGTCAGACCCAAACGGCAAACCATTACGCATCATTGGCACAGTACAAGACATCACCGAGCGCAAAAAAGCCGAAGAAACCATTTTCGATCTGGCTTACTACGACCCGCTGACCCGTTTGCCTAATCGCCGCTTAATGCTAGATCGACTTAAACAGGCTTTGATTTCGCGTAAATTAAAGAACCAATACGGTGCTGTTCTATTTATGGATTTGAATGACTTCAAAATGCTGAACGACACCAAAGGTCATGATAGTGGCGATCTGCTGTTGATTGAGGTTTCTTTGCATTTAAAAGCGGCTGTGCATGAGGATGATACTGTCGCTCGCACAGGTGGCAACAAGTTTGTTGTGCTACTTGAGACATTGGATAGCACAACTGATTTGGCTGCCGCCCAAGCCGAAACTGTTGCTAAAAGACTGCTTACTGTTATCGGTCAGCCCTTTGATTTACGAGGCTACGAATACCGCTGCTCAGCCAGTATCGGCATTGCCTTATTTCATAGTCATGAAATCAATGTCGATGAATTGGTCAAACACGCTACTATGGCAATGCACCAAGCCAAACAAATCGGGAAAAACACCATTCGCTTTTTTGACCCCGCGATACAAGAGGCATTGGAATTTCGCGTTCAGTTGGAATCATGGATGCGCAAGGCACTGAACGAACAATACGAATTGTATTACCAAATACAGGTTGATGACAAAGGTAATGCAACAGGTGCGGAAACGCTAATACGTTGGAATCATCCAGATATGGGGATGATTCCACCCGCCGATTTTATTCCGCTGGCAGAAGAAACAGACTTGATTTTACAGATTGGACAATGGGTATTGAAAACAGCTTGCACTCAATTGAAAGCATGGGAACAGAATCAGACCACTCAAAATTTGGTACTTGCTGTCAACGTCAGTGCTAAACAGTTCGCTCAAAAAGATTTTGTCAAACAGGTACTGACCATGCTTGAACAAACGGGAGCGAATCCTCGCAGGCTCAAGCTGGAATTGACGGAAAGTATGGTGGTCGATAATGTGGAAGACATCATTGCCAAGATGAATGCCTTGAAAATCATCGACGTGAAATTCTCGCTGGACGATTTTGGTACAGGTTTTTCTTCGCTGTCTTACTTGAAACGTCTGTCTTTTAATCAGTTGAAAATAGACCAATCCTTTGTGCGTGATGCACTCACTGATTCCAATGATGTTGCTATTATCGCGCTGGGTCAAAGTCTGGGTATGGATGTTATCGCAGAAGGTGTGGAAACAGACGCACAACGACACTTTCTCGCGGCTCTTGGATGCAATCATTATCAAGGTTATTTGTTTAGCAAGCCGCTACCACTGAAAGAATTTGAGCAATTGTTGTAGACCTGCGAGCTTTTTAACACCTCGCAGGTCTTTATCGCACACGTCATAATAAAATGTACTGACTACTAATAACAAACATTTACCGTGATTTGACAGTAAAGAGACAGGCAATATGAATTCACAAAATACACTACAACCGCCCACCTCTGTTGCGTTGCGCTTCGATGTGATTGCGGGTCTGACAGCAGCGGCTATCGTGCTTCCCAAGGCAATGGCTTACGCGACTGTTGCGGGTTTGCCAGTATCGGTGGGTCTTTATACTGCCTTTATTCCGATGATACTTTACGCGCTGCTGGGTTCATCCAAAGTGCTGAGCGTCAGCTCCACGACTACGCTGGGCATTCTCACAGGGGCGCAGCTTAGCTTGGTTGTACCGAGTGGCGATCCCGCACAATTAATAACCGCACTGGCTACCTTGACTGTTCTAGTCGGCGTATTGTTAATACTCGCCTCACTATTACGACTGGGCTTTGTTGCCAATTTTATTTCAGCACCTGTGTTGACTGGCTTTAAAGCAGGCGTAGGACTGGTGATTGTATTCGACCAGCTACCCAAGTTATTGGGTGTTCATATTGATAAGCAAGGTTTCTTTTTCGATATACTTTCACTTTTTCATCAGCTCCCCCATACATCATTCACCACCTTGCTGGTGGCGGTTATCACCTTGCTGATATTGCTGGGCATGATACGTTTATCGCCTCATTCACCTGCCCCGCTGGTGGTTATAGGCGGGGCGATTTTTGCTTCGTGGTTCTGGGGACTGGATACTCAGGGCGTTGCCACCGTTGGCTTAATTCCCAAAGGCTTGCCTTCACTGACACTCCCTGATATTAATCTGGTAAGACAATTGTTACCCGGCGCATTGGGTATCGCTTTAATGAGTTTTACCGAATCTATTGCCGCCGCGCGTGCTTTTGTCAAGAACACCGAACCACCGCTTAACGCCAATCGAGAACTTATCGCCACTGGCATAGCTAATCTGGGTGGCGGTTTATTTTCTGCCATGCCAGCGGGTGGCGGCACGTCACAAACCGCTGTCGTTCGTGCCGCAGGTGCAATGTCACAAAAATCGTCCTTAGTGACTGCCGCTACCGCAGCAGGGGTTATGTTGCTCTTAGCTCCCTTGCTGGGTTTATTACCTCATGCCACATTGGCAGCGGTTGTTATTGTCTACTCCGCTTCGTTAATTCAGCCTGAAGAATTTATTGCCATTTACAAAATACGCGCAATGGAATTTCGCTGGGCAGTCATAGCCTGTCTTGGTGTGCTGGTATTCGGCACGCTACAGGGAATTGTCGTGGCGATTGTCGTATCACTGCTGGGACTTTCCCGTCAGACCGCCAACCCTCCAGTATCCGTCATTGGTCGCAAGCGTAATACCGATGTATTGCGTCCGCTGTCACCCGAACACCCTGATGACGAGACGATTGATGGACTACTGATTGCCCGACCTGAAGGCAGCCTTTACTTTGTCAATGTGCAGCATATAGGCGATCAGATACATACACTGGTAGCACAGTACCAACCAAAAGTCATCGTACTGGACATGAGTCGAGTACCGAATATTGAGTATTCAGCACTGGAAAGATTAATAGAGGGTGAGCGGCGTGTAACCAGTGACGGTCATACACTATGGCTGGCAGGATTAAATCCTAACGTACTGGAAATAGTACGCCGCTCAGGACTCGCTGAACGACTTGGACGCGAACGGATGTTATTCAATGCCAATATTGCTATCGACCGTTATAAAGCACTGCATTCCTAATTAGCTGAGTTGCTACACTATATTTTTGACATTCAAAACAGGATAAAAACATGAGTTTTCGTGACAAATTTTCCGAATTCAGTCATCTGGGTACTGATTGGCAGCGGGTATTAACTCGCGGCGTGTTAATGCTGGTTATCGGCGTGACCTTGATCGCGTTGACGATATTTAAACCGAACGTGATGTTATTTCATGTCCGCGATACCTCATGGTTTCCTGTCTGCGGCTTTGTTTTACTCGCGGTGGGTTTGCTGGAATGTTTTGACGCACTGATAGCCAAAGAATTAAAAGATTTTTTCCTCAATTTACAAAATGGCATTTTAGATGTCGTGGTTGCCGTTTTGCTGGTACTCAGCTCAGGCGACGACCCTGTTAGACTGAGTCTGCTCATTGCTGCTTTTTTAATGATTAAGGGCATTTTCCGCATCATCATATCCTACGCAATCAACAGTGCCAATGTCACCGCCACCCGCATTGGTGCTGGCTTGTCTATCTTATTTGGTCTCTTTATCTGGATGCAATGGCCGTCTTCTGCCGCGTGGTTTCTTGCCTTTTGTCTGAGCAGCGAAATTGCACTACGCGGCTGGGCAACCCTGACGCTCGCACTGTGGTTGCAGTCACAGCAAGTACCTGAATAACCTGCCTGTAAAAACAAGAGAATACATCTATGAATTTAGCAGAATGGACAATACGCAAAAGTCTTCTCGCGTGGGTTATCACGGTGCTTTTTCTGGTCGTGGGTTGGAGTTCTTATCAAAAATTAAGCCGTCTGGAAGACCCTGAATTTACCATTAAAGATGCTGTTATCATGACTCCTTATGCTACTGTGGGCGGCAGTACCTTGGGGTGCTTATTTGATGCCCGCAGTTTTCAATATTCGGTAGAGCCCAGCGTATCATGGAATTTGTTTAATTATGGACGCATTAAAAATCAGGTTCGCGTCGAAGATGCGCGTTTTCAAGCCCTGATTGCCACCTATCAAAACACCGTCATCAACGCAGGAAAAGAAGCCGAAAACGCGCTGTCTGGTTTCGTCAACGCGTAAAAACAGCGCGAGGAATTGCAAAAAAGCTATGAAACCGCCAAGCGTTCCGTCGAATTATCACTGTATCAATACCAAGAAGGCATCGTCGATTATCAACGGGTATTAGACTCACAACGCAGCCTGTTCAACACCCAAGACGCACTAACGCGCAGCAACAGCGAGATTACCATCAATCTCATTAATCTATACAAAGCCGTGGGCGGTGGATGGGAAACTCGCATTGAACAGGATTTTGTCCCAGAATCCGTCAAAAAACAAATGACGGAACGCACCGATTGGGGCGATTTAATGAAACCTAAACAGCTCGACATACCTGAGCAAGAGAAGAATAAAAAATGGCGTTCACCCGATTGGTAATACGATGAATATCCGTGCAATTATTCAGCGCGGTATGCAAAAAACAGGGCAATACGGTCTGTTGCTGTTGTCACTGTTTTTTATGATTTCATTTCGACCGTTTCTGGATGGTTTGGTCGGCGCGACCTTGTTGGCGGATATTTTATTGAGCTGTGTATTGCTTTCTGGCATTTATGCCTTAAGCAAACAGCAACTGGTATTACACACCGCTTGTGCGCTGGCATTCTTTATTTTCCTGTTCAAAATCATCTATTATGTATCGGGAAATGAACATATTTTTACCGTACAAATCGTACTCAGTATGCTGTTTATTGCTCAAATGCTGATAATGATTTTGCGGCATATACTCACAGAGAAAGAGATCACAGGCGATTTGATTATGGGGGGTGCGTGTGCGTTTGTGCTACTCGGACTTGTCTGGGCGTTTGCCTACTATTTGCTGGAAATCTATCAGCCAAATTCTTTTAAAGGCATTGAAGAACGCAGCGATGATATGTGGGATTTTTTTTATTATAGCTTCGTCACGCTGACCACTTTAGGCTATGGCGATATACTTGCTGTCTCCAAACAAGCGCGTGGACTCACCATTCTCGAAGCGATTATAGGGCAGCTTTATCTGGCGATTATGATTAGTCGTTTAGTCAGTTTGCATATTGCCGAAGCGCGGCATAAATAATTCACCCTCGACAGAACTCCAGCCCATTAATATGAATCCTATTGATTAATTGATAAGCACTGGATTGTATTTAGGAGAAAACTCACCATGACCAACAGCATCGAAAAAGAAAAAGCACGCATACGCAAAGTAGCGCGTCTACTCCATGATGGGGCTCGCCACGTCAGGATTCTGCGTTCTATTGACTGGTCTGCATCCGTCAAACAGGATTTTTTTGCCAAAAATGCCAAAGAATTACCAGAAGTTAATTATCCGCGTGTCGATGCAAAACCCACCATCGACATTATTCGTGAAGCACGCCGCATGATTATTCCCCTTTCGCCCATCGACCAATGGCTGGAGCGACAGGCGAATAGCATCGAAACGGGTGCGCGTATGCTGGCGGGTATCGGCACGCCTGTTTTTTTCGAGCATTCACGGCAAGTGTATGGCGAACCCACCGCACCGTTACGCTATATTCCCGTTACTTCACTGGAACTCGCACAGAACATTCAAGACGTTATCGCTGGACTTGCACGCATTGATTTGGGTGTCGCACCCTCCGCCCATCTATCGGCTGAAGACGTTGCACGCGAAATTGAGCAGGCGGTCAGGCTGCATTTTGGTGAAGATACCCCTAAAGTGACACTAGTCGAGTCGTTGTCTGCCAATGCCCTAGCCACTGCCGATGAGATTCGTATTCGCCGTGATGCCCGCTTCACTGATAGAGATGCTGTGCAGCTATTAAACCACGAGGCATATATTCATGTTGCTACATCACTTAATGGACGTATTCAGAGCGACCTGCCGATTCTTGGCGCGGGACATCCAAGCACTACACGCACTCAAGAAGGTCTTGCTGTATTCGCGGAAATTATCAGCGGCACGATGGAGCTGGATAGGTTACAACGACTTGCAGACCGCGTATTTGCTATCCAAATGGCGATTGACGGCGCGGATTTTCTGGAAATCTATCACTATTTTCTTGAGCGCACAGGCAATGCAGATCAATCTTTTGAAAATGCACGGCGGGTATTTCGCGGCGGAGTCATTACGGGCGGCGCACCGTTCACCAAAGATGTCGTTTATCTCTTCGGGCTGTTGCAGGTCAGCAATGTAATCCGTGCCATTTTCTCAGCAGGACGCTCCGACTGTTTGCGTTTATTATTCTGCGGCAAACTGGATGTACAAGATATTCCCGCGCTGTGCGAGCTGGCAGCTATGGGACTGTGCAAGCCTTCGCGTTACCTGCCACCGTGGGCAAGTGATTTGCGTTCATTACTGGCTTCACTGACCTTCTCTACGTTTATGAATAAAATAGATACTGAATTGATGACTACTGTAGTGCAGAAACTCTTGGAAAATGCGCCCATTGTCGAGTTTTCAGGCGAGAAATAAATGATTGGGGCATCAGTGTATTACCGTTGGAAATGACTGCCAGTCCTCAAAGGACTGGCAGTCATATTATTTATTAAAGCGTTAATTCGGATTGATACGAGTGATTTTTGAACCTTGCAAGCCCAAGCCTGCCATCAAGCCTTTCTGTCCAAAAATGAACGCATACACGCCGCTTTTTGCGGTCGTGGTGGTGAGCGATTTCGCCATACCCTGATCAACAATGACAATACTGGGGCCGACACCGACTTCCCAGCCTTCGCTACGATTAAGGTAATTCAACGAGTCATTGTCCATGAAAAACATCGCATAACTGAACGACTGCACACCTGCTTGCAAGCCATAAGAACCTGCGAGGATATTATAATAACCCGTCGTTCTGCCATTTTTAAACAACGCCCCGCCACTGCCATATTGGGCACCGACCAGAAAACCCGCCTTCACAATCGCTGGAAATACCAGTATGCCTTTAGCCCGTTTCGCCAACTGTCTTGCCTCTGGGTTACTTGCATAAAGTTGCTGTAATGCAGCGTTGGAATCACGGGTGATGTCCGATGCAGAACTGGCTAATTGGGTACTTGCCATTTGTCCGCCCGTCGATTGACAACCCGTAAGAGCCAGCAGACTTATCAATAAAAAACCTGACCATTTATTATTTAACATACATTTCTCCAGTTATTTTTAGATTTATCGAGAGGATTTCTATGCTTCCTCTGTCAATGTTTTCCGTGCCTGTTCCAATAATTTGAGTTGTTCTTCATTCAGTTCGGGAAATTTTAAATCGAGATCCCGCAGAGTCGAGGTGATAACGTCAGCAACAATGGCACGCATTGCCCACTTGTTATCGGCTGGCACAATATACCAAGGTGCCCAGTCCGTGCTGGTAGCGTTAATCAGGTCTTCATACGCCTGCATATAATCATCCCAGTGTCCGCGTTCAGGAAGGTCGGAAGACGAAAATTTCCAATTTTTTTCAGGACGTTCCAACCGCTCCAAGAAGCGTTTTTTCTGCTCGTCTTTGGAAAGGTGCAGGAAAAATTTGAGAATCACCGTGCCGTTGCGTTCCAGATGGCGTTCAAAGGCATTGATGTCTTCATAGCGATTTTCCCAGAATGATTTGCCGCGTTTGCCGTCAGGCAGGTTTTGGAGTAGTTCAGGATGGACTTTGACAACCAGCACGTCTTCGTAATAAGAACGGTTGAAAATGCCGATTCTGCCTCTTTCGGGCAAGCTTTTCATATAACGCCAGAGGAAGTTGTGATCCACATCTTCGGCTGAGGGTTTTTTGAAGCTGAACACCTGACAGCCTTGCGGGTTGACACCCGACATGACGTGTTTGATTGTGCCGTCTTTACCCGCTGCGTCCATCGCCTGAAACACGATTAACAGCGAATAGCGATCATCCGCATACAATAGTTGTTGTACTTGCTTCAAATCGACTAGATTCTGCTCCAGAATTTCATTAGCACGTTCTTTTAACTGCTCTTTGCCAAACGCCTTGAATTCCTCGTTCTGAGCCCAGTTGGTGCTATAGTCCTTAAGATGAATTTTTTTGTCGGATTTAACGCGAAAAAGTTTGATGTATTTTTGCTTTATCATTATTGCCTCCATTAGGGTAAACGGATTTCTCAATACCGCTGAAAATAACCTGCGAATCAGTGATACAGCAAAAATGGCTAAAAATCAAACCTTATCAATAAAATTAGTAGGTGATTAGGCGGGGAACAATGGGCTTATCATGTAACGAAGTCAAAACTCATGAGTTTTGACTTCACGTGTCAACATCACTTTATTTTTTATTTTAATAACTGATGTTACGCACAAGAACATTTTTGTCCACGAAAGACACGAAAAGCACGAAAAAAACTAAAAAATAATAAGTGTCGTATAAATTATGGCTCGCAAAGTCAAAAAAACACCCCGAGTCAGTCCGTTTGATTCTGACGTATCCAATAAAGCACTGCCATTAAGTCTAAGAAAAAATATATCGTAGGGGCAGGTTCTAAACCTGCCCTTTACTTGTACCTGACAAATGGGCGGGTTTAGAACCCGCCCCTACAAAAGGCTTAACTTAATGGCAGTGATCCAATAAAGACCTGCGGGGTTTTTAAAACCTCGCAGGTCTAGCGTAGAAACCTATACAGGACGCGTTAGCTTTGATTTTTTTCGTGCCTTTCGTGCTTTTCGTGGACTATTGATTTTTCATGCGTGACATCAGTTAATAACTGACGCGAATACCCACTTCGCCGCTACGCCCTGCATCGGGTGCAAAATTACGCAGATAAGAGGTTGAATTACGGATATTTTCATTTAATAGGTTTTTCGCATTGGCAAACAGCATAATATCAGCAGCTTTAATCTGGGCAACGTGGTATTGCGCACCTAAATTCAGTAATAAATAACTCGGTGTGCTGGTTTCATTCGCGCCCGCATACGTTTGGGCTTCGGCGCGTGTTAAACGCACGTTACTGGAAAATGCGGATTTTTCATAACTGAGTTGTGCGCCATAACGTAAGGGTGGCATTCTTGGTACGTCACCGCCTTTGTTGAATGTGCCGCGTGTGTAATCACTAAACAGGGTTAAATCTAGGTTTCCATAATGATTAGCTATTAAAGGAAAACCGACTTGTGCTTCAAAGCCTTTAAAGGTCGCGCCTTGTTGCTGGCTGATTTGTACAGGTATGCACTCAACACCTGCACTGCATTCGGTTGCAAATCTTTCTATTTCGTGGTCATTCCCTTCTTCGTCGTGGTCTTCATGTTCTTCGTGGTCGTAGTGACCTTGAAATAAATAATCCGCACGTTGCTGGTAAATGTAGTTGCTGACCCAATTATGGAAGACATTAGCCTGCACGGTCATCCAATCGCTATTAAAGCGGTAACCTAAATCGAGGTTGTTGGAAAATTCTTTGCCTAGATTAGGATTGCCTAATTCATAACTGCGCGTGGCGTGATGTTCGCCATCAGAATACAGTTCTTGCACTAAGGGAGCGCGTTGTGAATGCGTGGCGGCAAAACTGAGTTGGCTTTCTTTATCTACGTCCCAAACGGCAGAAGCAGAGCCGCTAATCGGCAAATACGCTTCTGTTTGATTGTTTTCAGGGGTTAGTGTAACCCATTCGCCGCGTACACCGAGTTCGTATTTCACATCACCCGCTTTTAAGGATTCTACGGCAAATAAGCCATAACTATCGGTTTGGGTTTTCGGCACTATCACGGATAAACCATTACTATCGATTGCTGAAAAATCGCTGTTGGTGGATTGAAAACCGATGGTTCCAGATAAATTACCAATTTGTTTTTGCTCTAACTCCAAACGACTGCTGTAGCTTTTATTTAAAAATGTGTTTTCAGGTAAGGCGTTTTCAAATTCTGTGTGTTGGTAATCGGTATAACCGAATTTGAATTTCAGTTTTTCGGCAAAATCAAACGGTTGATTGGCTTGGGCTTTAAAATCGTATTTGGTTTGCCGTAAATCTACGGTGACTAAGTGTTCATCATGTCCATCAGATGGAATGCTGTATTGTTTTTCAAGTTGGTTAATCGAAGCACCGACTAATCCCGCATCGCCAATATATGAGGTACCGACTGAACCACCACGCGAACGCGCTGCACTGTTTAGAATCACGCCTTTTGGATTGCTTTCTGCGACATAACTAGGATCACTTTGTTGTACCGCCGCTTCATCAATCGGCTGACCGCCAATATGGGTATTGCCTTGATCTCGATAAAACCCGTCAATATGATAGGCAAAGCCTTTGTGAGAACCTTCTAGCTTAAGCGCACTGGAGGTTTCATTAGTGGCTGAATCATAACGCTGTTGTGCCGCGCCGCCGATAACTTTATCAAAGGCTTCTTCTGGAATACGGTTGTCGATAACATTGACGATACCGCCTATCGCACCATTACCATATAACAGGGTCGCAGGGCCTCGTAATACTTCAATACGTTCAGCCAAAATCGGATCAACGCCGTTGGCATGATCTGGACTTAAAGACGCAGCATCATTATTGCCTAAACTATTTTGCAACACCTGTACGCGCGGCCCTGCTTGACCACGAATGACAGGCGTACCGACACCTGCACCAAATGACTGACTGGTAATGCCCAATTCATTTTTCAGGGTATCGCCGATGGTTGTCCCCATTTTGCTATGCAGTGCATCACCTGTGAGTACCGTGACAGGTTTGGCTGATTTTGAACTGGACGTTGCCACAGGCGCACTTACTACCATCGTGTCTAATTGTTTTATATTCTCACCAGCGGCTAATGCGGTGGCGGTTGATAAGAAAAAAAGCGGGATGATTTTTTGCATGGTTGTAAACGTCTTAGCTGATAAAAGACGTTAGATGATATGTTATAACATAACACTAGGCAAGCGTTTATTGGATGATATTTAGTATAACTGTCAGTCTTTTAAAAAATTGGCAGTGATTCAAGCGTGATGTTAATCCGATAAATTCGCGTCTGCCGATGCCGCACATCGACTGCAAATACCATGAATTTCAATGGCTTTGCTATGAACAATAAATTGTGCATCGTTACATTCTTCTACCAATGCCTGTATCACTTTAGCGGCAATGCGCTCTTCGATTGCCTGACAGTGTTTACAAATCAACAATAACTGCTCATGCGGCGCATTTGAACAGCGGCAACCAATAAACGCATTTAAACTTTCCACGCGGTGAATTAAACCTTGTTCACTTAAAAATTCCAACGCGCGATAAATAGTCGGCGGTTTTGCTGCCATTTGCAGAGGTTTGATGCGGTCTAATAATTCATACGCTTTGACCGCTTTATGACTTTCCCAAATCAGCTCCAGCACCTGATAACGAATAGGCGTTAATTGCACACCGCGTGCCAGACACAGCTGCTCGGCAGTGGCTAACGCGGTACTTACGCAGTGTTTATGATTGTGATTTAGTGTAGTCATGGTGATAGCGACGCATAAAAATTGAATGTTACAGTATAACATTGAGTGGTTGCGTGCCTTGTACAGGGCATAGAAAAAAAAGCATTTATGAAAATTAAAAGATTTTGTCAATGTTTTGTATAGATATATATTGACAAAATTATTAGCACCTAGTAATTTAACGACCGAGAGTTACTACTTTTCTCGCCGTTTAAAATTACTAAAACTCCTCTATAACCCCCTTTTAGGTTTTCTTTAGAAGGGGGACTTTTTATAAATCCATAATTGCTGGGTGAATACATTGATGGAATCAAAAATTTTTCACAGTGCCAAATTTATACTGGTCGCTAATTTCATGCTTTCAGTCATGTTGCTGACAGTCGGTAGCTTATTCTCGCTATCAGACCGTTACTCCCTATTCGACTTTAATCAGGATTTGTATGGTGAGCTAATCAATAACGTCAGAGTTACCATGGTTTATCTGGCACTCACCGAGATTGCTATTTGTATCTATTGTATTGTAAGAAAAAAAACCCAAGCCTTTGTATTAGTGGGTTTCTTTCTCATTTTAATGATGGGTTCGGTGTATTTTTACGGTGAAATTAACGACGTTGAGATAGATGAAAACCTTTACTTATTCTTCTTGTACACCGGCGTGTCACATATTCTCTTTGGCATCCTGTCAAATTTAAAAAGAGATTTATACCAGTAGTACGAAACCAGTATTCAAGCAGCGCATACACACCGAAGTATTCTAACGCTCATAGAAATAAATCTAAACTTCGTTATGGCTTTTTCAGCTTGCCTTCAATGTCAAAAAGCGAGGAAAATGCCTGTTATGCTATATTGATTAATGAAGATACTGAAATCTGTAAAATGTATGATACGAATTCTTTAATCAAACACGCGACTATGGTACTTTTGTACTATCTTTAGAAGAGGTATCAACCTGTTCAGAAACCAACATAAAGTGCCTTAAAATTATGTCTACCCTCGAAGATAAAGCCGAAGTAACCAATACCGAATCGACATTTATAATTGCCGAAGATGACGGACTATCTGCTATTAATGTGTTGGTTCCGACGGTCAAAAACAAACGTATAGCGACCCGTTATATGAGGGACGATATTGCCGTCGCACTCTGTGAAATAACACCGTTCAGTTTTGGTAAAGAGCTTTTTATTGATTTCGTTAAATTAAATGACATTACAGGCAGAGGAATATCCTTTTTCAGCACTCAACAGATTGCCGTTAGTAAAAAAGTTATTCTCAATCTTCGTTTTCATTCCGACATGACGTTCAAAATAAACGCCACCATTATTTATCGCTCTAATGTATCGCCTTATCAATACGGCATAAAATTCGATCACGACCACCGTGAACTCAGCGATCACATTCTGGACACCCAACGCACCCTCGTCTTTAAATAATGACTTCTTACACCTTAAGCGACCTTATCATTTACCCGATAAAATCCTTGGCAGGGATTCATTTACCCCATTGGCAAGTCACAGCAACAAGTTTGCAATACGATAGACAATGGATGCTGGTTGATAATCAGGGACAATTTTTAAGTCAGCGTCGCTTGCCGAAAATGGCGTTGATTAACACCGCAATAACGACTGAACAGCTGATTTTATCCGCGCCACAGCAAGAAAATTTAGTGCTGTCGTTAGCACCGACAGGCGGCGATGTGGTTGTCAGTACCATTTGGCACGATCAATGTGCGGCGCGTAGCGTTTCGTCAGATGCAGATCAATGGTTCAGTGATTTTTTAGAAACCGATTGCCGCTTGGTGTATTTACCCGATGACGTGATACGCCCTGTTGATACTCAATACGCCGAAGCCACTGACCAAGTGGGTTTTGCTGATGGTTTCCCCTTCCTAATCATTGCAGAATCCTCGTTAACCTCATTAAATCAAGCCATGCAGCTTGATTTAAG
The DNA here is from genome assembly GCA_030693155.1 of Methylococcales bacterium. Classification (GTDB taxonomy): domain Bacteria; phylum Pseudomonadota; class Gammaproteobacteria; order Methylococcales; family Methylomonadaceae; genus UBA4132. Next base: position 4,499 of record JAUYBJ010000260.1, on the reverse strand, counting down.
TATGAATCGCTTTCGCCCTAATTTAGTGATTGCGGGTTGCGAGAGTTATGCGGAAGACAGTTGGCGTGAGATTCGTATCGGTGACATTGATTTTAAATTGCCGAAACCGTGTTCGCGTTGCGCGATTCCTACCATTGACCCTGAAACGGCGCACACAGGTAAAGAACCACTGACCACCCTCAATCGGCTGCGAAAATGGCAAAACAAAGTGTATTTTGGACAAAACGCTATCCATAATAAAAGCGGTAGTTTAAGCGTCGGCGATAAGGTACACATCATACTGACAGGCGAAAAACAGCCGCCGCTTTAAGTCGCTTAAGTAATAATGTTATTATTCAACTATTACAAACACATAATTCATACTTTATAAAAATACATGAAAATTTTAATTACTGGCGGCGCGGGTTTTATTGGTTCTGCGCTGGTGCGTTATTTAATTAACGATACCGAACACAGCGTTGTTAATGTCGATAAACTGACTTATGCGGGCAATCTGGAGTCGCTTAAATCCATAGAGGCTAATCCGCGTTATGCGTTTGAACACGCTGACATTTGCGACGCACCGAAAATGGCTGAGATACTTAATACTCACCAACCCGATGCCATTATGCACCTAGCAGCCGAATCTCATGTAGACCGCTCAATTGATGGCCCTGCGGCATTTATTGAAACCAATATTATCGGCACTTATACGCTGTTAGAAGCGGCGCGTAGCTATTGGCAAGCCCTGCCTGAGGCAAGAAAATCCGCGTTTCGGTTTCACCACATTTCCACCGATGAAGTGTATGGTGACTTGGAGAGCGTAGATGATTTATTTACCGAAGAAACGTCTTACGCACCCAGCTCCCCCTATTCAGCCTCTAAAGCCAGTTCGGATCATTTAGTCCGCGCGTGGCAACGGACGTATGGCTTGCCTGTATTAGTCACCAACTGCTCCAATAATTACGGGCATTTTCATTTCCCTGAAAAACTCATTCCGCTGGTTATTTTAAATGCACTGGAAGGCAAACCATTACCCGTTTATGGCAATGGCTTACAAATCAGAGACTGGCTGTTTGTCGATGACCATGCCAGAGCGTTGTTGACTGTGGTCGAAAAAGGGCAAATCGGTGAAACCTACAATATCGGCGGGCATAATGAAAAACCCAATATCACCGTAGTCAAAACCATCTGTGCTTTACTGGAAGAACTCAAACCCAATAAACCCGATGGTGTCACGCATTACGAAGATTTAATTACTTACGTCACCGACCGCCCTGGTCATGATTTACGTTACGCGATTGATGCCAGTAAAATTGCCAGAGAACTGGGCTGGACACCTGCGGAAACTTTTGAAACAGGCATGAGAAAAACCGTGCAGTGGTATATCAATAATCTGGATTGGTGTCAGCATATTTTAGAGCGCAAGTTACAAGTTAAAAGCTAGTAGCACATCACTCATAAAGACGTTGCACCGCAACGTCTTTTTTACCTCAACGATAACAACTTACGCTAAAATGCCCTTCATCGTAGTCACAACCCCTTGCATTCAATTATGTTAAAAAAAATCGCTCCTATCGTAATGACCTCTTGCTTATTAGTCGCCTGTGCGACCAGTCCCACAGGCAGAAGTCAGTTATTGATTATGCCTGATGCGCAAGTTGACCAAATGGGCTTGCAGGCATTTGCAACGCTAAAACAACAAAAACCCATTAACCAGAATCCGCAATATAATCAACTGGCTAGCTGCGTTGCAGGAGCTATCACGCAACAAGTCGGTGGTAGCTGGGAAGTGGTGGTGTTTGAAGATTCCTCCCCTAATGCTTTCGCCTTGCCCAGTAATAAAATCGGCGTTCATACAGGCATGATTACACTAGTAGCGGGTAATCAGGAACAATTAGCGGCAGTCATAGGGCATGAAATCGGACACGTTTTAGCCAAACACAGCAACGAACGCGCCTCCCAAGATATGGCGGTTAATCAGGGCTTAGGTATGGTGCAAGCGATGAGTAATCCGCAAACCACAATGGGACAAACAGGCATGGCATTACTGGGTCTGGGTGCAGAATACGGCATCTTGAAACCCTATAGCCGCGAGCATGAAAGCGAAGCGGATATTATCGGCATGGATTTAATGGCAAAAGCAGGTTTTGATCCGAGTCAAAGTATCACCCTATGGCAAAAAATGGATCAAGCCTCGCAAGGTCAACAACCTATCGAGTTTATGTCCACCCACCCTGCCCACGCCACCCGCATTCAGCAGTTACAGCAACATTTACCGCAAGCAATGGCGTTATTTCAACAAGCGCAGGCAATGGGCAAACAGCCGCGTTGTCAGTAGTTAAACTATCGTAAGGAGATGTTATGCTCTATCTATTAGCAATTCTATTACCCCCTGTTGCCGTCTTATTTTGCGGCAAACCGATACAATTTATTTTGAACATTATTTTAACGCTATGTTTCTATTTACCCGGTGCCGTTCATGCGATTCTGGTGGTCAATAGTCATCTTGCTGATAAACGCGCAGAGCGTATAGAGCAAGCGATTAGAGACAGTCATAAACTCTAAAACATCCCCAAATTATTATGAACGAAATTATTTTTTTAGTAGAAAATGCACCCGAAGGGGGCTTCATGGCGCGGGCATTAGATGCTGCTATTTTTACAGATGCAGAGGATGTAAACGATTTGCATCAAAAAGTACGCGAAGCAGTGGATTGTCATTTTGAACCTCACGAAAAACCTAAAATGATACGCTTGCATTTCGTTCATGAAGAAGTCATTGCAGCATGAGATTACCGCGTGACCTATCTGGATTGGAATTAGCAAAGAAATTATCAGTGTTGGGCTACAGTGTCAGTCGTCAAAACGGTAGTCACATTCGTTTAACGACTCAGATAAACGGCGAACATCACATTACAATTCCACAGCATGATCCGTTAAAAATAGGGTCGCTGTCTGCAATATTGCAAGAAGTCGCTAAGCATTTCTCTACTACCCGCGACCAACTAATAGAACAATTATTTTGAAATGAACCCACACCTAAGCCAATTACACCCCTATCCGTTTGAAAAACTAGCACAACTCAAACACGGCATCACGCCACCTGCTGATAAATCCCCGATTGTGTTATCCATCGGTGAACCTACACACGCTACCCCGCCGTTTATTAAAAACGCGTTAATCAACAAGCTACAGGGCTTGTCCAATTACCCGACCACGAAAGGCATTCCTGAACTAAGACAAGCAATTGCCGATTGGTTGACGCGGCGATTTTCTTGTGTGGTGAATGCCGACACGCAAGTATTACCCGTCAGCGGCACTCGCGAAGCGTTATTTTCCTTTGCCCAATGCGTGATTGATGCCAGCACTAAGCCCGTGGTGATTATGCCCAATCCGTTTTATCAAATTTACGAAGGCGCGGCATTATTAGCAGGGGCAGAGCCGTATTTCTTAAATACCTTGGCGGATACCGATTATTTACCCGATTTTGATACCGTGCCTGAAAGCGTGTGGCAACGTTGCCAGCTGATTTATATCTGCTCACCTGCCAATCCTGCGGGTTCTGTGATGTCGGTCGCCGATCAGGAAAAATTACTGCGCTTGGCAGAAAAATACGATTTCGTCATTGCTTCCGATGAATGTTATAGCGAACTGTACGATGATGAAAACAATCCGCCTGTCGGCTTGTTGCAAACTGCTTACAACATGGGCAACACCGAATTTAAACGCTGTGTGGTGTTTCACAGTTTATCCAAACGCTCTAATGCACCGGGTTTACGGTCTGGATTTGTCGCAGGTGACGCACACATCTTGCAAGCGTATTTTCAATACCGCACTTATCAGGGCTGTGCAATGCCTTTGCCTACCCAATACGCCAGTATCAGTGCGTGGCAGGACGAAGCCCACGTTATTGAAAACCGCCGTTTATATCGCGAAAAATTTACTGCCTTTATTGAAATATTGGCGGATGTGTGTGACATTAAAAAACCACCTGCTAGTTTTTATGTTTGGTTTAAAATTCCTGAACAGTTAGCCATGAGCGATACGGAATTCACTCAACGTTTATTTGCTGAACAAAACGTGACGGTATTGGCGGGTAGTTTTTTATCCCGCGAATTTAATGGCATAAACCCTGCCGTTAATCACGTTCGCATTGCCTTAGTCGCTTCATTGGCTGAATGTATTGAAGCGGCACAGCGGATTAAGCAGTTTTTAACTATTTTATAGTTCCTACGCTCTGCGTAGAACTCATCCTGCAATGCTCCAGCGTTGTGTATGGAGACGCTGGAGCGTCAACCGAGGCATTCCCAACGCAGAGCGTTGGAACGATGAAAAATTAATAATGGCTCTTCCCGATTTCGTGGGGTAGCCACTACATATAGGGCATCTCGAAAAACCCATAGTCATGGGATAATAATGATTAATCCCCCATCAATTTATTACCTGTCATGATCAAAGAAAGTTTATTTGCCGCCGAAGAACGAGAAGCCAAGCTGAACAAGCTGGGTGATAGCTTGC
>JAUYBJ010000258.1 GCA_030693155.1 Methylococcales bacterium | reverse complement strand
CTTTATCCATCCCTATCGCCGCCCGACACTGCCTTTCTGTTTTTAAATCAGATAATCCCAATTTCATAGCCGTTTATTAGTCCTGTTTTATTGATAATAGTAATTATCTATTCTTATTTATTCTGGTGCAACAAGTCTATTATTTATCGGTATATTTTAAGCGTGTTATTTATAATCAGATTTTAACGGATTATAAAGCCCCAAACGATAAATCTAACAGCGCGTTGTCCAATTGACCTGCACGGAAACTTTTGCCTGAATCCACTGCGGTGACAATCACGCTGGCGGGGCTGAATAACATGGCATCAATTTTGAAAAAATCGTATTCATATTGTTTGAAGATTTCTGCAAATGGTTTGCCGTAATCTTTAGAGGTAGAGCTGGGCAGGTTTTTTGCCAGTTCTTCTGCCGCTTCATCACTGCCTTTGACGAATAAATGTACTTGTCCTGCGAATAAAATCGCGTCGTTGGTGCGTCCCATTGCTTTGACAAAGTTGGGGTGTGGCGGACAGATTGGCGCAGAGCCGCTACCGTCAATGATGTTTTCTAACGGAAAATGCAGTGCGTGGGCTTTGTGCATGGCGACTTCTAATACTCGTGCTACCACTTGTACGCCACCTGCTAAGCTGCTGGTCGGTGTGACGATGATAGTGAGTTTTTCAGGCGACACATTACACGCGGTGGCGACTTTTTCGATAATTTCGATGGGTGGCAGTTTGTCGTTTTCGATGACTAAGACGGTGCTGTCGGCGGTGTCACGGTAGGCCAGTTCTTTGTATAACTCTTCAACGGGTTCGACTTCGCCATTTTTGACTTTGGTTGCCATTGCACGCGCAGGGCCTGAACCTAATGCGTAGTATTTTTCATGCGATAAGCTCCAGCCTGCGTATTGACTGCCTAAACAGCCCAGTACAGGGTTGCCTGTGTGGACGTTGACGGATAACGGCCAGTTGTTAGTGTATGGGCTGTGGCTGATGGACACGGTTCCCATGCCGCCTAAACAAATTTCGGCAATGATGCGTCCTGCTTCCAAACCGCCGATGGCGTTGATACCTGCATCAATGACGGTGCAACCGTTGGCTAAAACTTCCACGCCGACGCGCAGTTTTGCGGCATTATCCAGCAGGTGTTGAACTAGGGGTTGGGTGAGTTTATTAACGCTGGCGTTGTTTTCCATGGGTATAAAGACCTTTGTAGGGTGTGTTGTTTAAGGGTTAATTCGTGCAAGACCGCGTGGGCTTGGCTTTGGTGGGCAATGATACTGCAAATCGGTTGCCCTGTGTGACAGATTGCCCCTGCGGCAGGAGTATCCATCACGCCGTTTTCCCAGATATAGCCGTCTGGAATGCGCGTGTCCTGTTGGGCATAGATGATTTGATAGCCTGTGTAGCCTGATTGTGGCGGCTGCGCGACTAAAGTCGCTCCCACATTGATATGTCGGCGTAATAAATCGGCATCGTATAACTGCATACTGGCGGGCGGACGCGGGTTGATTTCTAACACGAAACTATTGCCATTGGTGTGTATAAAGTCCAGTGAGTTCAAGCCTGTTAATGCAAAAGCAGGGACGAGTTTGGTTAGCCAGTTGGTTATTTGTGCTTTGTGACTATCGGCTAAATCACAGTGATTGATAATACCTGCGAAGATGAATTCGTTCATTTCAACATGGCGCGGCGTGCCGTTACTGCATTCCCACGCAGCGCGTGGGAACGAGTGATCGTGAGTAGTCCATTGGGTATTAAAACCGATGACTTGCAGGTGTTGTCCATCGGCTAGAAATAAGACGGAATGCTGTGTGCCTGCCTGATATTTTTGCCAATATACTTGGGAGTCCAAACCTAGGTTTGTATTCCAGTGCCGAATACCGACACCGCCCTGTCCGCGCAGAGGTTTAATTAGCCAGTTATCGGTATTATCAGGCGGGACAAAAACCGTTTCAGGATAAGGAATGTTGAGCTGTTTCAGGGTGGCGAAAAAACGCGGTTTGTCGTGCAATAGATCGAAGGTTTCAGGCGAATTACCCGATAGTGTGCAGCGACTGGCGAGATAGCGTAAGGAATCAGGGTGCTGTTCAAAACCACTGCCATAAACTACTTGTGTTACGCCATAATGCTTAACAAAATAGTCCAGCGTGGGGGTTAGATGTTCGATAGTTAATGCAGACAGGCGTTTAAAGTCGGCGGCGTATTGCTGGGTATCGAAATCGCTAAACACGTCAATGACTAACGGCTTGAAACCTGCATTGTGCGCCGCTTGTGCCAGCATTCGCGCTGAACTGGCGATAATGAGCAGGTAATCAGCTGTCAGTGTTCATACTCTCATGACTGGTCAATAAATGTCTAAGCACTCTATTAACCTCTTCAAGATCAAAAAAATCCGGGTTAAAGTCCTGTCCAGACCACGTTAATATTTCCTCACCCTCATTATTTTTAGCCTGCTGTATGGCTTCCAGCATATCGGTATAGCCCCAAATACCGCCACAATCTTCTGGCGGACAGGCTTGCGCACCTTTGATACATCGGGGTTGGTGCGCGAGACTGTCTACAGGCAGAATTTTTTTCAGTTCGATTTGATGTGCCCAACTATCACCCAAATCATATTCATAAATAATACTGGTATTTTCTGTCGGCAATAATTGCGAGACCGTGTACTTCTTTTCGTTGCGGTCATGTTCTTGCCTGTCATCGACATCCAAAGCATATTTATCGAGAATACTATGGCTTGTCTCGTCAGTATACAGCACTTTGTCAGCAATAAAATGATGCAAGTGACTGTTTTCCCAACCCATCACCGCCTGAATGACATAATGTAAATCTGCCAGTGTCAAATTACTAGGGACTAAAATATCACGCCATATCGGCGGCTTAGAGTCTTTCAAGGTGACTCTAAGGTAATAAACAGAAATTGGGAACGGTAACGCTTCTGCATCCATCATTAATCGCCTGTGCTGTGTGCAACGTTCCTAATCGTGACAAATGGAATATTAATAAACATCCCTGACATAACGTTTATGTTTTTTCAGCTGATTAACATAATCGACTGCCTGCGCTTCAGTCAGTTTACCGTGTTCGGCAATCACATCTAACAAGGCTTTATCGACATCTTTTGCCATGTAATACGCATCACCGCAAACGAAGAAATAACCGCCCTGCTCCAGCCACGCAAATAATTCTGCGCCGTGTTCGCGCATTTTGTCCTGCACATAGATTTTTTCTGCCTGATCTCTGGAAAAAGCTAAATCCAAGCGCGTCAACACACCATCGGCTTGCATGGCTTCCAGTTCATCACGGTAGATAAAATCGGTTGCCGCATTACGGTCGCCGAAGAATAACCAGTTTTTACCTGTCGCCTTACGATATTGGCGTTCTTGCAAGAATGCACGGAACGGCGCGACACCCGTACCGGGCCCGACCATAATCATCGGCAGGTTGTTGTCATCGGGCACTCTGAATACTTTATTGGGCGTAAAGAAACACCGCACTTCGATTTGGGCATCGACCAAATCCGCCAGAAACGTTGAGCATACGCCTTTATGTTGGCGGTCAAAGCTATCATAACGCACGCTGGCGACGGTTAAATGTACCGTGTCAGTGTGCATTTTGCCGCTGGACGAAATGGAATAGGCGCGGTGTTGTAACGGTTTTAACAAGGCGATAAATTCAGCCGCCGCAAATTCACACAAGGGATTTTGCAGTAATAAATCCAGCGTATCGCGTCCCCATAAATAATTGGATAACGCCTCTTTATCTCCTGTGCTTAACAGCCCGTTCAGCTCTTGATTACCTGAGCGGGTGGCAATTTCCTGCACCAGTTCTTTGCTGGGCAATTTAATTTCAAAGTGGGTGCGTAGCGCGTCCGTTAAACTCATAGACTCGCCATTGACAGGTTCAATTTCATCACCTGTGCAACCGATGGCTTTAATAATCGCCGCCACCAATTCAGGGCAGTTAGTCGGTACGATACTCAAGGCATCACCTGCTTCATAACTTAACTCTGAACCTGCAATAGAAATTTCATAATGACGGGTTTCTTTCGACGAATCAGCGGCAGTTAGTAAACGATTGACCACTAATTTAGCAGGGAACGGATTTTTGCGGCTGTATTGCGACTTAGGCGCGGCTGATTCAATATCAACCACCATAGAAGCCGCGTCTTTACTGCCCAACTGCGGAATAACTGAACTAATCCAGCTTTCGGCAGGAGCTTCAAACGCCACATCACAATCAACGCGGTCATAAATACGCGTCGCGCCTAATTCGGCTAGGCGATTATCCCAATCAATACCTGCTTTACAGAACAAGTCATAACCCGTATCGCCTAAGGCTAATACGGAGAATTTCAGGTTGGGTAACGTAGGCATAGACTCTGCACTGACCGCTTCCCACAGCATCTGCGCGTTATCGGGCATTTCGCCTTCGCCGTAGGTGCTGGTAACAATCAGCAACGTATCCATTGCTACGAGTGCATCGCTATCAATCGCATCCATGCTGGTGACTACGGGTTTTAAACCATGCGCTTTCGCGGCAGTCGCGGCATCATTTGCCACCGATTCCGCGTTACCTGTCTGACTGCCGTATAAAATGTGAATCGTTTGCGCAACCGTGGCATTCGCCGCGCCTGCATTTTGCTTGAGTTGTGAGCGCATTCCTGAAAAGAAACCGCCTAACCAAGCGCGTTGAGTTTCACTGTAGGGTGCATTTTCGAGTAATTGAAGTATTTTCATGATGCCTATAAATAATTTTCTTTCTTATGCCACGCAAGGCGTGGGAATACAGTAACGACGCACCGCGCCCTATTTTTTACACAGACCGTCCATGCGGTCTAACGGCGTTCCCAAGCAGCGCATGGGAACGAGTGAACTCGGAAAAGTCTATATGCAAAATATCTCACGAATCCAAGCATCATGCTGAGGATTAGTATTTCCCTCATATTTGTAGGGTGCATGAATTGAAGATTGAAGATTATTTAAAGCAACTCTACGACCAGTTATTCTTTTTTCACCGTTTTCACCAACTGGCAACCAATCAACATACACCCGCCATGCCGATTTCATAATATCTTTCTCACACCAATCTGCATCAGCCTTTACAATGCCAATTGCTAAAATGTCCGCCTTACCCGCATTTATATCTTTTTTCTTGATTGCAATGCGATCCCCTTTTTTTACTTGCTTGAAAAGGTTTCGCATCTCTTCAACTTGCCAACTAATTTTTTTATCGGGTTGATCTTCTTTGGGATCCCAGCAATACCAAACTCCAGTTTCCAGAAACCAATCAAAATCACCTTTGTCGAATACTCCGTCAAAACTAGCACCAACTAACCAATAGTTTTGTGTTTGCATAATTACCTCTTTTACATAGATTAACGTGGTAGTTCCGAACTACCCATCAAAAATTCATCCACAGCCTGCGCCGCTTGTCTGCCTTCACGGATTGCCCAAACGACCAGCGACTGTCCGCGACGACCATCACCTGCGGCGAACACTTTATCGACTGAGGTACGATATTGCGTATCGGTGGCTTTAATGTGTCCGCGTTGCAACTCAACACCTAAGTCAGCTAACAAACCTTCGTGTACGGGATTGGTAAAACCCATTGCCAAAAAGACGATGTCGGCTTCCAGCGAAAATTCGCTGTTCGGCTTGTTGCTCATTTTCCATTGCCCGCCGTCTTGCGTCCATTCCACTTCGACCGCGTTCAGGTGGGTGATTTTACCGTCTTTGCCTGTGACACTTTGCGTGTTGACGCTGAAATAACGCTGTTTAACGCCTTCTTGCTGGGAAGAGCTGGTGCGGAATTTGTTCGGCCAGTTCGGCCAAGTGAGCAACTTGTTTTCTTTTTCTGGCGGTTGCGGCAAAATTTCCAACTGCACCACCGAAGCCGCACCCTGACGGATAGACGTACCGATACAATCAGAACCCGTATCGCCACCACCGATAACCACCACCCGTTTGCCTGTGGCAGTAATGGCGATGTCGTCAGGAATAATATCACCTGCATTGCGTTTGTTTTGTTGGCGCAAAAAGTCCATTGCAAAATACACGCCCGTTAAGTCATTACGCCCTGTGACTTCTAAATCACGCGGTTTTTCTGCACCGACTGCCAATACGACTGCGTCATAATCGCTCAGTATTTTTTGTGCAGTAATGTCTTTACCGATATGGTTGTTGGGTCGAAAACGCACACCTTCTGCCTGCATTTGCGCAATACGGCGGTCAATATGGGATTTTTCCATTTTAAAATTAGGAATGCCGTAACGCAGTAAGCCGCCGATACGATCATTTTTTTCGTACACCACCACTTCATGTCCAGCACGCGCCAGTTGTTGCGCACACGCTAAACCCGCAGGCCCTGAGCCAATCACGGCGACACGTTTACCTGAACGGCAACGGGCAATTTGTGGTTTTACCCAACCCATCGCCCATGCTTTATCAATAATCGCGCACTCGATAGATTTAATGGTGACGGGGGATTCCTGCAAATTCAGCGTACACGCCGCTTCACAGGGTGCAGGACAAATCCGACCTGTAAATTCAGGGAAGTTATTGGTGCTGTGTAGCACTTCTAACGCCTGCTGCCAGTCTTGGCGATACACTTCATCATTCCATTCAGGAATAATGTTGTTAATCGGACAGCCCTGATGACAAAAAGGAATACCGCAATCCATACATCTCGCACCTTGCTGTGATACTTCTTCATCACTGGGAGTGAGTATAAATTCACGATAATTCTGAATACGCTCTTCAACAGGTTCGTAGCTGCGTTCAGTGCGCGGAAGTTCGATAAATCCAGTGGGTTTGCCCATGTTAGATAGCCTCTTTTTGAACTGTGGCAGCTTGCGCTAACTCAATTTTTTTCAATGCGTCGCGGTAATCAACGGGCATTACTTTAACAAAACGCGGTAAATAAGTGTGCCAATT
>JAUYBJ010000256.1 GCA_030693155.1 Methylococcales bacterium | reverse complement strand
GAGCAGATTACCGTCAATCATCGACCGGGTACGATGATGGATGCTTGCAAGCGTAAAGCGTTTCGGGAAGCTATCGAGCATCTGGTATTGGATGGTGAGGGTAATAATCAGGACAGCGCGATTTTTGATAATAACGGTTTTGTGATTCACACCGAAAATATTGCCGAACGCTTAAGTTTGTTTTATCGCAGTATGCGCACGGTGCGCCCGTTTTCTTATGGCAATCGCCTTACTTTAGACTTGTTTATGACCGCGCTGGGCAATCTGCCCGCGTTTAAAGGCGTGTATGAACAAGGTATTGATTTTAGGCGATTAGCTCCGAATGATCCTGCCGTTCTGCATGACATTAACAGCCGCGTAGAGGAATTATGTATCGCATTTCAACACGCACTGGATCCCACCTTAAGTAAAAGCCTGCAAAATGAAGCGAATGGTTATGGTAAATGGCCAGAAAATAAACGCTTTATTTCAGGTATTCCGTTTTTATCCCATAAAACCGCTGACGGTATAGAGTGTCTGGTATCGGTCAATGGCGGTTTAGTCCCATTTGAGCGCATTAAGGATGAATTATTTATTGCGGGCAGACAATTAGCCGATTATCCCTTGTGCGATGCGGAAAATGTTATCGGCTATTTGCCTGATACCGAGTTGTTGCGGGTGTCGGGTAAAACCGATATTGATGGTATTCCTGTCTGCAAAAATGGAGTCGCGCCGCTGTTTTGTCTGGATATTAATATGTTGTCAGGGCTGCGTTCGCCGTCACATACTGAATTAATGGAGCTGCTTAAACAATGCGCAGGCAGAAAAGCGCAGATTTTTGATTTAGCCGATAACGACGCATTAAGGCAAAAAATGTTACTCATTGCGGACGGCGATGAACGCCTTAACCGTGCCGTAGAAATTGCCTATCAACGCCTGAGCCATATCAGTAAAAAACTGGAGCAGGCCAAACAAGCGATTTTTGAAGGTAAAATCCCCGACGTGCAACCCAAACTGTTTATGAGCATGGGCGGTGCGGGTTCAGGTAAAACCGCTGTTGAAGAACTGGCAGCCGCGCAATGCGGTGATAATTTTGTTATCGCCTCTTTAGATGAATTTCGCAAAATTAGCGACCTGTATTGCGTACTCACCGCCGCCGAACATCACAGTGATGACTATATTTATGTTGAACCATTCGCTAATCGTTTGCGCAGTCTGGTCGCAGAACACGCCAAGCAAAACGCTATCAACATTCTTTACGACGGTACGGGCATTCCCTACAAACCCCGTTACGGCAACATTGTGGAGCAATTCAAACTGGCGGGTTTTAATACCCAAGTCACCGCCGTGGATGCTTTCCTTGTCAAACCCGAAGGACGCGAAGACGAATTACCGCGTTCGGCAGTGATTAACAGCGTAAAAGCGCGTTATGAACGCACAGGACGCGCCTTGCCGTGGGTGGTCACCGTCGATAAACATATCCGCGCACCTATCTCTTTTTTAGATGCACTGGAACACAAAGCCTTGGAAAAGCTGTCCTTATTTGCCAATGACGGCGAACGCAATCGACATTATCTGGTTGCAGAAAGTTTTATTTGTACCGATGAAGAAGTGGATAGTTTGCAAGCCCATCAACGGCTGGGGACACTCAGTCAACACCTGTATTTTCTGAGCAAATACTGTGATGATTCGGTATTAAAAAAACTGGCTGATGGTGATGATGCCAAGCTGACCGCCCTGATAGCGCGTAATCCACTGTTTGATGAAAATAACGTTGCCTATCAGATTTACAGCAGCAGCAATGAAAATCGCGTATTAGTGATTTATAACGCCCGCCGACTGGCGGATTTTATTGAAAAGAAACAACTCAATCCCAATGCCTCGGGTGAAAACGGGCTGTTACACAAACCTGAAGCCCTGTCTTTTCATGTCGATCCCTCCTGTAAAGAACCATGGATGACCCGTTTACAAGATTCTTGTTAGGTGATGCCGATGAATTGTCCCAAGTGTCATAAAGTCATAGAAGAACAAGGCATTCAATGTCCGCATTGCGGTATTTTTTTTGCCAAATATGCTCAATACCACGGCGCAGAAAGCGAGCCAAACAATGTATTACCGCCCAATATTAAAATCTATGATGAAGATGAGCAAGACGACGACAGCAATCCGCTGACTGCGTTGCTGTTTGACGACACCTTGCAGGACAGCACCGCGCATTTTATCTGGCGGCTAATTATTTTTATAGGGCTGACAATATGGGGCTGGTTATTAATCAGTTCATCTATCGACAGTAATGGCGTCGGTCATTCTTTTTTACACGCAATTAATACCCCTTTTCACGAAGCCGGTCATGTTATCTTTCGCCCTTTTGGGCAATTTATGCACTCGCTGGGCGGCACGTTAGGACAGTTATTAATGCCGCTGATTTGCATGGGAACATTATTAATAAAAACTCGCGATCCGTTCGGTGCATCCGTGGCTTTATGGTGGTTCGGCGAAAACTGGTTGGATATAGCTCCGTATATGGACGATGCCCGCGAAGGCGATTTACCCTTATTAGGCGGTAATTTCGGACATTCATCACCTTATGGTTTTCATGATTGGGAATATTTATTAACTGAAACCAATATTATTGAATATGACCATAATTTGGCTAGAATTGTTTTTATAATAGGCTCAATTATTATGCTGCTGTCCTTACTATGGGCAGGATTATTATTATATAAACAATATAAATTAGTCAGAAATGGATAGCAATTAAGTTTATAAAAGACTTGTTGCACCAGAATAAATAAGAATAGATAATTACTATTATCAATAAAACAGGACTAATAAACGGCTATGAAATTGGGATTATCTGATTTAAAAACAGAAAGGCAGTGTCGGGCGGCGATAGGGATGGATAAAG
>JAUYBJ010000119.1 GCA_030693155.1 Methylococcales bacterium | reverse complement strand
AGGGCTTGGGAAGAGTAAACATGATAGAACTGCATCCAAATTTCATTATTGATGAAAAGGCACATAAAAAGTCTGTTGTTTTGCCGTACACTGAATGGCAAAACATTTTAGCCATATTGGAAGAGTTCGATGATATTCGCGCCTATGACAATGCTAAAGCCCAAGATGATGAGTTTTTACCTTTTGCACAGGCAGTAAAAGAATTACAAATCGCTGGAAAATAGCATGGCTTTTAGTCTCAGCATAAAGCACCGTGCGCAAAAAATGTTAGCGAAAATTCCTGCCAATAAACAACAAAAAATTATTGCAGCTATCTATGAATTGGCAGATATTCCCTTTCCTAGCGGCTGTAAAAAATTAACAGGGCGGGAAGCTTGGCGGATTAGAGTTGGCGATTATCGCGTGATTTACGAAGTTGAAAATGAGCGGTTGACTATTTTCATTATTGAGATAGGACACCGTAGAGAAATTTACCGCAAAATATAAAGTTTGAACTCATAGGTAAAACCCACTGTTAAAAAATTTCAACAATTAGGATTATAAAATGCACCCAACTATAGAAAAAGTAACCAACGATATTATCGAACGCAGTCACCCGACACGCTCGGCTTATTTAAACTACATTGATGCTATTGCCAAAAAAGGCCCGATTCGTTCAGGTATGGGCTGTGGTAATTTGGCGCATGGTTTTGCAGCGTGTAGCGCAGCGGAAAAAGCCGATTTAACAGGCGATCAAAAAGCCAATATCGCCATTATCACCGCTTACAACGATATGCTGTCAGCGCACCAACCCTACAAAGATGCGCCTGATTTAATCAAAGCTGCGATTCGTGAAGCGGGCGGTGTCGCGCAAGTGGCAGGCGGCGTACCTGCCATGTGTGACGGTATTACCCAAGGTCAGGCGGGCATGGAATTATCGCTGTTCAGTCGTGACCTGATTGCAATGGCAACCGCTGTCGGCATGAGCCACAATATGTTTGATGGCGCGTTATATTTGGGCGTGTGCGACAAAATTGTTCCTGGTTTATTAATCGGCGCGTTGAGTTTCGGGCATTTACCCACTCTATTCATCCCCGCAGGCCCTATGCCCAGCGGCTTGACCAACAAAGAAAAAGCCCGCGCCCGTCAGGATTATGCGGTCGGAAAAATCGGACGCGCAGAATTATTAGCCGCCGAATCAGCTTCCTACCATAGCCCTGGAACTTGTACCTTCTACGGTACCGCCAACAGCAACCAGATGATGATGGAAATCATGGGCTTGCATTTACCCGGCAGCTCTTTCGTCAATCCATACACCCCGTTGCGTGATGAACTCACCAAAGCGGCGGCTCGCCAAGTATTGAAATTTACCGCACTCGGTGATGATTATCGTCCTATCGCGCACATGGTGTCTGAAAAAGCCATTGTTAATGCTGTCATTGGTTTATTAACCACTGGCGGTTCAACCAACCACACCATGCACTTAATCGCTATCGCCAGAGCCTCAGGTATCGTATTGAACTGGGATGATTTTGATAACTTATCCAAAGCCGTACCGCAACTGGCAAAAATTTATCCCAACGGCCCTGCGGACGTAAATCACTTCCACGCCGCTGGTGGCATGGGCGTATTAATCGCCGAACTGTTAAAACACGGTTTATTACACGCCGATATTATCGGTGTTGCTGATGAACGCGGCATGGCAAGCTATACCCAAGAACCTAAAATCATTGAAAATCAGCTTACCTGGGAACAGGTACCTTCGGCTTCTTTAGACGTTGAAGTGTTGAGTAGCGTAGAAAAACCCTTTGCCGCAGGTGGCGGTTTACACGTTATGAACGGCAATCTAGGACGCGGCGTGTCTAAACTATCCGCTGTTTCAGAAGATCATCAAATTGTTCAAGCTCCCGCGATTGTCTTTGATGACCAAGAAGATATGCTTGCCGCTTTTAAACGCGGCGAACTGGAAAAAGATTTTGTTGCCGTCATTCGCTTCCAAGGCCCACGCGCTAATGGTATGCCCGAACTGCACAAACTCACGCCACCGTTAGGTGTGTTACAAGATAAAGGTTTTAAAGTGGCATTAGTCACCGATGGTCGTATGTCAGGCGCGTCTGGTAAAGTGCCTTCCGTGATTCATTTGTGCCCCGAATGTGAAATGGGCGGCCCGTTGGCGAAAGTCTTGAACGGCGACATTATTTCACTGAACTTACAAACAGGTGACATTAACGTACTGATTGATGATGCTGAATTTAATGCCCGCGTACCAAAACCCAATTCTGCTAAAAATCACCATTACGGTATGGGTAGAGAAATGTTCGGCGGCTTCCGTTTAGGTGCATCTTCGGCTGAGACTGGGGCTAGTAATTTGTTTATGGTGGATTAATAAGGGTCGCTTGGGTTGCCGCTTTTGGCAACCCAACATTCTCTAATATTCGTTGGGTTGCGAAAGAGCCGCAACCCAACCTACAAAATCGGCAATATTGGCGACTACTCAGGAGCGACAAAATTATGAACAATACAGATAACGCTAATGAAGACTTATTGCCTGAATATGACTTTGATTACGCAAAGGCAAAGCCTAACCGATTTGCCGTTAAATCAACACCCGTTACAGTGACTTTGGATGCGGACATAGCGGAAAATTTTAAAGATTCCATCGCAGTAAATAACGCCTTAAGAGCTATTTTATTAGCGATACCCCATTCGCAACATCGTTAAACATAAATTCAAAATACAACCTTTAACTAAAACTATGAATACAAACCACTGGAAAATCCAACCTAAAGACGTTTTAACTGCGAATCCTGTTATGCCTGTGATGGTGATTCAGAACTTGGATGATGCTGTGCCATTGGCTAAAGCCTTGGTCGCGGGCGGTATCAGAGTGTTAGAAATTACATTGCGCACCGCAGTTGCGATGGAAGCGATTAAGCTGATTAGCCAAGAAGTGCCTGATGCGATTGTCGGTGCAGGAACAATTTTGACTCCTGAACAATTACAAGCCGCAGAAGACGCGGGGGCGGTATTTGCAATTAGTCCCGGTTTAACACCTACCTTGTTAGCCGCCGCTGTAAAAGGCAATATTGCCTTAATTCCGGGTATTGCTACGCTGTCAGAATTGATGCAGGGTATGGAATACGGTTTGGATTATTTTAAATTCTTTCCTGCCGAAGCCGCTGGCGGTATTCCGATGTTAAAAGCCATTGCAGGCCCGATTCCTCAAGTGACTTTCTGTCCAACGGGCGGCATTTCACCTGATAATTATCAGGCTTATTTACAGTTAAGTAACGTAGCTTGTGTGGGCGGCTCATGGTTAGCCCCTCTGGATGCGGTTAAAGCCAAAAACTGGGCTAAAGTCACCGAGTTAGCTAAACTGGCTGTCGATAACGCCAAGTGCTAACCCGTTTTTAAAACCTTAAGAGAAAAGTCATGACCAATCTACGCAATCTTAGTTTAAGTGAGGACACACAGTCTTTGTGTGAGTTACCTGTTTTATCAGGCACGATAGGCCCTGATGTATTGGATGTGCAGACGCTGTATAAACAAACAGGGATGTTTACTTACGACCCTGGTTTTACGTCAACAGCGAGTTGCAGTTCAACGATTACTTACATAGACGGTGAAGAAGGGGTATTACTGTACCGTGGTTATCCTATTGAGCAGCTTGCGGAAAAATGTACTTTTTTAGAAGTCTGTTTTTTACTGCTGAATGGTGAATTACCTGACAAAGAAGAAATGGACGAGTTCGCAGGCACTATCACTATGCACACAATGGTGCATGATCAGTTGACTAATTTTTTCAAAGGTTTTCGTCGTGATGCACATCCGATGGCGATTATGGTGGCGGTGGTCGGTGCGTTGTCGGCGTTTTATCATGATGCACTAGACATTAAATCGAAAGCAGACCGTGATTTAAGTGCGATTCGCTTGCTGGCTAAAGTTCCGACGATTGTGGCGATGTGTCATAAATACAGTACGGGTATGCCGTTCATGTATCCCAACAATAAGCTGGGCTATGTGGAAAATTTTATGCGCATGATGCTGGCGACTCCGTGTGATGATTTTGTTGCTAATCCTTTGCTGGTGCGTGCGTTAGAGCGCATTTTGATTCTTCATGCCGATCATGAGCAGAATGCGTCCACGTCCACCGTGCGTTTGGCAGGTTCAAGCGGTGCGAATCCTTATGCGTGCATTACCGCAGGCATTGCCTGTTTATGGGGTGCAGCGCACGGCGGTGCGAATGAAGCGGTGCTGCATATGCTGGAAAGCATTGGTGATGTGTCACGCATTCCTGAGTTTATCGCTAAAGCCAAAGATAAGAACGATTCGTTCAGATTGATGGGCTTTGGACATCGGGTGTATAAAAACCATGATCCACGCGCGAAATTAATGCGGGCAACCTGTCATGAAGTATTGTCTGAATTGAGTTTGCATGATGACAGGCTATTTAAACTGGCGTTAGAACTGGAGCGCATTGCTCTGGAAGATGATTATTTCATCAGTAAAAAACTCTATCCGAATGTCGATTTTTATTCAGGTATCGTATTACACGCGCTAGGTATTCCAACCAATATGTTCACTGCGATGTTTGCGATGGGCAGAACCGTCGGTTGGATTGCACATTGGGATGAGATGATTGGCGATCCTGAACAAAAAATCGGTCGTCCAAGACAGCTTTATACGGGTGCAACACGACGTGATGTCCCTGCACAACACGGCACTACACTGTAAAAGCGTCTTATGACTGCCAGTCCTTTAAGAACCTGTTCAAAATCTACAGTAATTAAGTAATAATAGCAGGATGAGAAAAAAATATCCGAGTGACATTAGTCGAGAACAGTTTGAACAGATTCGTGAACTATTGGAAAGTGCGCGCAAGAAGACGCGCCCGCGC
>JAUYBJ010000240.1 GCA_030693155.1 Methylococcales bacterium | reverse complement strand
GTCTGTATCATGCTAAACGTAATCATCTAAAAATTAAGCGGTTTTTGCAGTGTAGCTGTTAAAATCGGCTTATTAAAATTCAACGCAATACCCTGAGTGTGTCATGCCTACATTACTGCACCACCTGCTATTCAAGACCGCACAACACGTCCCGCTTCGCCCTGCTATCGCCTACAAAAAAACCACCGTGTGTTATCAACAACTGGCACAGCAAGTACAACAGCAAGCAGCAGCTCTAATAGCCAGTCATTTAAAGCCCCAACAGCGCGTGGCGATTTTTCTGCCCAAACAACTGGAAACCGTCAGCAGTATGTTAGCAATCAGCTTGGCGGGTGGTGTGTTCGTACCGATTAATCCCGTATTAAAAGCTCCGCAAGTGGCATACATTTTTAATGATTGTAATGTTCATATACTGATTACTTCAAAAAGTCGCTTGCAAAATCTCGCGCCTGATTTGGAAAATTGCCCTGATTTACATACTGTTGTGTTAGTAGACCATGACACGACTGCCAGTCCTCCAAAGGACTGGCAGTCATATTCAATTCTGAACTGGGATAGCTATTTACAAAACGCGGTCATACACACAATACCCAACATCATCGACACCGATATGGCGGCAATTTTGTACACCTCAGGCAGTACTGGAAAACCTAAAGGCGTGGTGTTATCGCACCGCAATTTAGTTGCAGGTGCAAAAAGTGTCAGCGAATACTTGAGCATTACGGAAGCAGACCGATTATTAGCTGTGCTGCCGTTCAGTTTTGATTACGGTTTAAATCAACTGCTTAGCGCGTTATTGAATGGCGCGTGTTGCGTGTTGCTGGATTATTTATTGCCGCGTGATGTGCTGACTACACTGGAAACCCATAAAATCACAGGTTTAGCGTGTGTGCCGCCATTATGGGCGCAACTGGCAAAACTGGACTGGTCGCCCAGTATTAATGAGCATCTACGCTACCTGACCAACTCAGGCGGCAAAATGCCCAAAGCGGTATTAACCGCGATACGTCAGCGTGTGCCAAACGGGCAGTTTTTTTTAATGTACGGCTTAACCGAAGCGTTTCGTTCCACTTATTTACCGCCTGACCAACTGGACACCCGCCCTGATTCCATCGGCAAAGCCATACCCAATGCGGATATTTTAGTGGTGCGTGAAGATGGGTCGCCGTGTGTCGCCCACGAAGCGGGGGAGCTGGTGCATCGTGGTTCATTAGTCGCACTGGGTTATTGGAATGACCCGATTAAAACCGCTGAACGTTTCAAGCCTGCACCCAAGCAAAACGCCGCGTTACCGTTTCCTGAGATTGCCGTGTGGTCGGGTGATACCGTGACGATGGACGAGGAAGGTTATTTATATTTTGTCGGGCGTAAAGATGACATGATAAAAAGCTCAGGTTACCGAATCAGCCCGACGGAAATTGAAGAAGTGATTTATAGCTCAGGCGTTGCCAAAGAAGCCGCTGCCATTGGTGTAGAGCATGAGAGCTTAGGGCAGGCGGTTGTCGTCGTGCTAAGTCCAGAACAGCACTACGATGAAGCTCTGTTAATGCAACATTGCCAAGCGCAACTACCCAATTTTATGCTCCCTGCTAAAATCATTGTATTAGCCAGTTTGCCGAAAAATCCAAACGGTAAAATCGACCGTAACGCCTTGGCTCAACAATTTGCCGAACTTTTTTTATCATGACAAAGCACACATCCTTACAGCACCAGCCGTGTATTAACAATCAGCTAAGTATCGGCGGCATAGAGTTAACCCGTCTCGTCAATCGGGTCGGCAGCACGCCGTTTTATGCCTATGACCGACAGGCTATCATTAACCGTATGGCAGAATTACGCCAACAAATGCCCAGCGATTTAAAAATTCACTACGCCTTAAAAGCCAATCCCATGCCCGCCGTGGTGCAACTCATGGCAGATTTAGTCGATGGTTTTGATGTCGCCTCAGCGGCAGAAATGAAAACCGCCTTAGATACTGCTATGTCTGTTGACCATATCAGCATCGCAGGACCGGGCAAACGTCCCGCTGAATTAAGCCAAGCCACCGCCGCAGGCATTACCATCAACGTGGAATCGTTCAACGAACTCGAAACCATCGCCCAATTATCCGCACACACGGGTATCGCTGCATCAGTCGCCATACGCATTAATCCCGCGTTTGAACTGAAAAGTTCAGGCATGAAAATGGGTGGCGGTGCAAAACCGTTCGGCATTGATGAAGAGCAACTACCCGCCGTATTAAGACGGGTACACGCTTTACAACTGGATTTTCAGGGCTTTCATATTTACAGCGGCTCACAAAATCTCAAAGCCGAAGCTCTGATTGAAGCCCAGCAACAAAGTGTCGCGCTCGCGTTACGGTTGCTGGAATTTTGCCCCAATGGTATCAAAAAACTCAACATCGGCGGCGGTTATGGCATTCCGTATTTTGCCAATGAAACACCGCTCAATACCCAACAAGTCGGTGATGCACTGAATGTGCAGATGGATATTGTCAAAGCCGCACAACCCCACGCGGAACTGATTATTGAACTGGGGCGTTATCTGGTCGGCGAAGCGGGCGTGTACGTCTGCCAAGTGGTGGATAAGAAAATTTCGCGCGGGCAAGTATATTTAGTCGTCAATGGCGGCTTGCATCACCACCTCGCCGCCTCAGGTAATTTCGGGCAAGTGATACGCAAAAATTACCCGATTGCTATCGGTAATAAAATGTACGCCGAACAACAGGAAACCGTGAATATCGTCGGCAGCCTGTGTACCCCGCTGGATATACTCGCCGATAAAATATTATTACCCGTCGCCGAAGTCGGTGATTTAGTCGTCGTCTATCAATCTGGCGCGTACGGTTTAACCGCCAGCCCCACTGCATTTTTAAGCCAACCGAGTGCGGAAGAGGTGTTGGTGTAAACGCACATATCGTTCCAGCGTTGGAACGATGCGCTTAGTTTAGTTAAGGAAGATCGTTTTTAGCAATAGCAATATCAGCACGCACAATTCTTTTTTCACGCCAATGTCTTAGATAACCTGATTTGAGATTACCGCGCACATCAGATGTTTCAGAAAAACGGAGTGCATTCCATTCCTGAACCGTTACCGTACCATCCACATAAGATAACTTTACCCATGCTTTTTTTGTTTCGATTAAAAGTAACTTAAATTGATTGAGATTACTTGGGTAATAATGCTCTTCCAATTTACTACGGTATACCGTTATAGGTGGGGGTTGCGGTTGTTCTATTACCTTATCATTCGATAAAGTTATGTTATCCGAATTTTTTTCATTTTCGTAAAAATCAATTAACCTCTCAATAACACTCTGCTCACTTTCAAACGCTTGTGCTATTTTGCCCAAACGTTGATAAAGTTCCGTTGAAATTTCAATAATTTTTTTCATAATTTAATTCCCCAGTAAAAACAAACGATAGCTTAATGTATCAATTTTATTAAAAATAGCAACTATTTTATCTATTTTATCTACAAATAATTAAAGATCATCGTTCCAACGCTCCAGAGACTGTGAAAGTAATCAAAATTCGGATTGAATTTTGATTTTGGCAACTAAAAATCAATAGCTTACAGCGGTTTTTTTTGCTGTTTTGTGTTGATTTTGGTTGTTTTTGATAATACTTTCACAGTCTCAGGCGCGTGGGAACGAGATCATGTTTAACTGGATTAATCTCGCTATTATGTACAGCATCCTGTACATTTTTATCGGATGGTAATAAAATATTAAACGCTTGCTGCTTGCGAACATAAGTAGCTATTTACAGAGGACAAAGCCCAAATAGGGGCAAAGTCCAGCGGATTAGATTATGAATATATTAACTTTCACAGAAGCACGAGCCAGCTTAAAGACTGTAATGGACGATGTTTGCAAAGATCATACACCGACTGTGGTTACCCGTGTAAGCGGTGAACACGTTGTAATGCTATCGTTAGCCGATTTTAATAGCATGAAAGAAACCATGTATTTACTGGGTTCTGCCAATAATGCGAGTCGTTTAATGGAATCCATCGCGCAACTTAAAGCGGGCAAGTCTCAACCGCGAGAACTCATCCGCAATGCCGAACAAGAAGAGTAAAAATAAGCAACACGCTAAAGCTGCCAAAGTGTCATTCACTGATATTGGATGGGAGGATTATATTTTTTGGCAGAAAGAAGACACGAAAATACTTGACAAAATTAACAACCTTATTGATGAATGTCAGGCTAATCCTTTCAAAGGCACAGGTAAACCAGAACCACTGACAGAAAATCTGACGGGGTTTTGGTCAAGACGAATTACTCACGAACATCGCCTCGTTTACTTGCCAGAGGATGGAACTATTTATATCGTTTCGTGCCGTTACCACTACTAGGCTCTGTTGACATTTGGTAAAATCGCTAACTATATCAGTAAGTTATGATTTTGCTATATATCTATAACTGGTTGTTTCTGAATGACTATTCCCGAAATGTCAACAGAACCTAGCAATATGTACCATAGATGCCGCTTTTGCGCGTAGCAGGACTATTGCAAGTTCAACACTGCCTAAGTTGCGAATGACTATGATAAAATTCTGCGACATCGAAAGCCTACGCGCTGGATTGTTCAGTGCGTTGCCGCGATAAACCTTAACTTTTAACTTTAGTGAGTCTGTTATGAACAAACCTAAAAAAGTCGCCATTCTTACCGCTGGCGGATTAGCTCCTTGTCTTAGTTCTGCCGTTGGTGGTTTGATTGA
>JAUYBJ010000238.1 GCA_030693155.1 Methylococcales bacterium | reverse complement strand
ATTGAATGCTTTTTCGGTAAAATCAAACATTACAGACGAGTGTTTTCCCGATTTGACAAGCTCGCCAGAAATTACATGGGCTTTATTCGCTTCGTTTCCGCACTCATTTGGCTACGATGAAATGTCAACAGAACCTAGGCTTCACTGCACATAACCATTAAACATCGAGGCATACTCATGAATGATGAACAGCCAAACACTAATCGCAAGCCGAATTTCAATGTTGGCTTACCCTCTATTAATCAGGAGCATAAAATGAATCTTCCCATGAAACCCATTAGTTATCTGGCTATCGGCATTGCCGCACTGGTAGTTGTTAATTTGAATTTCGGCATTAACGATGCAGGCGAACGAACGGTTATTCAATATCCGTGGGGTACGTTGGTGACTAAATTTACGCCTGGTATTTACGCCAAATTTTTTGGCAGCACTGAGGTTTACCGTGATGTCATTACTTTCGATTTTGACAAACAGGATGCCAGCGGAGAGGCCAGTCTTAATTTTGCGGGTATTAATGTACGTTATCAGGATGGCGGCACGGGTAAAGTGTTTGGTAAAGCACGGTTTGCCATGCCCAATACAGAAGATGTGATGATTAAACTGCACAAGGATTTTCGCAGCAATGATGCGGTCGCTTATAAATTGATTAAAACGGTGGTTGAAGAGTCGATGAATCTTACTGCTGGACTCATGTCATCGGAAGAAGCCTATGCGGAAAAGCGCGGTATTTTCACACAATGGTCTGAAGAACAAGTTTCTTTAGGCAAGTTTTTTACTGAATTAAAATCGGTTGAAGAAAAACGCGAAGCCACCAATGAACCTGTGGTGCGCAATATCCCCGTGATTAAATACGGTACCGATGGTTTACCGCTACACCATAACAGTGATTTTAAAGCTTATGGCATTACCGTCAGCGGCTTCCAAATTACCGATTGGGATTTTGAGCAAAAAACCTTAGAGCAAATCTCGCGTAAACGTGAAGCTACAATGGGGATTATCACCGCCAAAGCCGATGCAGAACGGGCGCGACAAGAAGCCCTGACCGCCGAAGAACAAGGCAAGAAAAATGTTATGGTCGATAAATACGCCAAAGAACAGGAAAAGGTTCAAGCCGTTGTTGATGCTGAAAAAAACAAGGAAGTCGCGGTCACCAAAGCCATGCAAGGCGTATTAGTCGCTGAACAAGGCAAACTGGAAGCGGAACAAAAACGCCTTGCCGCTGTGGCTTATAAACAGGAGCAAATCATGCGCGGTGAAGGTGATGGTGAATACAAACGTTTAGTGATGAGTGCCGACGGTGCATTAACTGCCAAACTGGAAGCGTGGCAAGCCGTGCATATCCGTTATGCCGAAGCGATAGAAAAACAAAAATGGGTGCCTGAAATTCAAATGGGGCAAACTAGTCAAAATGCAGGCAGTGCCGCTAATGATTTGATTGAAATGCTCAAAGCGCAAACAGCTAAAGAACTTAAGCTGGATATGAATGTGAAGGGTAATTAAGTCGCACAATTCACAAAAATTTCATCCGTTAAAATAGCTAACAATGCTACTCTTAAGGTAATTATTTCACTTATTATGGTGCATCATGGGTCCTCATTATTTAAATCGTTTTTTTACGCCTAAATCCGTTGCTATCGTCGGCGCGTCTGAACGCCCTGAAAGCGTGGGTTATCGTTTGTTGCTCAATATGCAGGAAGCGGGTTTTACAGGTGGACTGTATCCTGTCAATCATAAACGTGAGGAAATATTGGGTTTAAAAGCCTACCCCGATTTAAACAGCGTCCCCGAAGAGCTGGATTTAGTCGTCATTTCCACACCTGCACCGTCCGTGCCGAATATCGTGCGTCAGTGTGGTGAAAAAGGCGTGACTTCCGTCATTATCATCACCGCAGGCTTTAGTGAACTAGGCGATGAAGGCAAACATTTACAACAAGAAGTGCTGGATATTGCCCACCGTTATAGCATTCGTCTCATCGGCCCGAACTGTTTGGGCGTGGTGCGTCCGAGCGGACAATTGAACGCCACGTTTGGTGACGGCACGGTAAAAGACGGCTCATTGGCGTTATTATCACAATCGGGCGCGGTGTGTACCGCCATTTTAGATTGGGCAAAATCACAGGATATTGGTTTTTCTACCGTGGTGTCTATGGGCGGCGCGGCAGATATTGATTTTGGTGAAGTGCTGGATTATCTGGCAACCGACAGCAAAACCACGGGTATTTTAATGTATGTCGAAGGTATTCGTGATGCACGGCGATTTTTAAGCGGACTCAAAGCCGCCGCGCGGTTAAAACCAGTCATTCTGATTAAATCAGGTCGTCATGAGGCGGGTTGCAAAGCCGCTATGTCGCACACAGGCGCGATGGTGGGCGGTGATAATGTGTTTGATGCCGCGATTGCTAGAGCTGGTGTGGTTAGGGCGTATAGCATTATCGAATTGTTTTCCGCCGCGCGGGTATTGGCAAATAATTATGTCGTCAATGAAGACCGTTTAGCCATTATCACCAACGCAGGCGGGCCAGGTGTGATGAGTACCGACCGTGCTGAAGATGTCGGTATCAAAATGGCAGAACTCAACGACGACAGTATTGACGCGCTGAATGCCGTACTGCCTGTGCATTGGTCTCATGCCAATCCGATTGATATTCTGGGCGATGCCACCTCAGAACGCTATCAACAAGCCTTACAAATCTGCCTGAAAGATGACAACATCGACGGCGTGTTAGTGATTCTAACGCCACAAGCCATGACCAATCCCACCCAAGTTGCCGAATGTATTATTGATGGCGCGAAAGACAGCAAAAAACCCGTATTAGCCGCGTGGACAGGCGGTGCGCGGGTGCAGGAAGGACGCAATCTATTTGCCAACAGCAATATCGCCCACTTCAACACCCCCGAAGTCGCCGTTGATGCTTTTGCCTTTTTAGCCAACTACACGCAAAACCAAATCCTGCTCAAACAAATCCCCTCGCCCAGTGACGAACTTGCCGCGCCCGATGTGGAAGGCGCAAGACTGATTGTCGAGCGCATTTTGTCCGAAGGCAGACAAGTATTAACCGCACAGGAATCCAAAGCTATCCTTGCCGCGTTTCATATTCCTGTGAATCAAACCGTCAAAGTCTCCAGTGCCAGAGATGCCATGATTGCCGCGCAAACCATGGGTTTTCCTGTGGTGTTAAAAGTCAATATGTCCGAATTCAGCCATAAATCCGACATCGGCGGTGTGCGCCTGAACATTAACAGTGCACAGGATGTATCGCGTAATTTTCTGGAAATGGAAACCGCCATTAAACAAAAACACTCTGAAATCACCGAAGTGGGCATGACCGTTGAAGCCATGTTCCTCTCACACAGCGGACGAGAACTCATGGTCGGCGTAGTGCGTGATCCCGTCTTCGGCCCCGCGATAAGTTTCGGCTTGGGCGGTACGATGGTGGAAATTCTCAAAGACAACGCTATCGCCCTGCCCCCGCTCAATGCCTACATGGTTGAACAAATGATTGCCAAAACCAAAGCGGCAAAATACCTGAAAGCGTTTCGCCAATTACCGCCAGCTAATGAAAAAGCCCTGATTGATGTATTGCTCAATATATCGACAATGGTCAGTGAATTACCCGAAATTTTAGAGCTGGATATTAACCCGCTAATCGTCGATGAACACGGCGCGATTGCCGTCGATGCGCGGATAAAAGTACACACCTCGCACCAACTGACCCGCTATGCGCACATGGCGATTCATCCCTATCCGCATGAACTCACTCAACATTGCCAACTGAGCAATGGCGCAAACATCACCATTCGCCCCATCCGCCCCGAAGATGCCGTGATGGAAAAATATTTTGTCAGTCGCTTATCAGAACGCACCAAATACTTCCGTTACAAACAAGCCTTACAAGAACTCACCCCTGAAATGATTGTCCGCTTCACCCAAATCGACTACGACCGTGAAATGGCATTTGTCGCCGTGTCCGACAACAAAGACCTGCCCAGCGAATTAGGCGTAGGGCGATACATGATGAATCCAGACGGGCGTTCAGTCGAATTCGCCCTAGTCGTTGCCGACGATTGCCAACGCCTAGGCATCGGCTCACGCTTATTAAAAACCCTGATGCAAGCCGCCAAAGACAAAGGCATGGCATTTTTTGAAGCCGAAGTCATGACTGCCAACAGCTCCATGTTAGCATTGGTCACCAAACTGGGATTCAGCATAGAAACCCTGACGGATAACCCTGACATTGTGCGCGTGGTAAAAGATTTAAGACAATAAAAGGCTTTCGCTTTAAAGATGACTGCCAGTCCTTAAAGGACTGGCAGTCATTAGCGTTTTTATTTTAGAGGAGTATTACCATGAACTGGCAAGAAGTCTGTGAACATCCCAGTTTAAAAGACTTACCGTTTAAAATTGAACTGGATGAACTGGGTAGAATTATTATGAGTCCTGTAAAGCTATACCATTCTATTTTACAAAGTGAAATAGAGTTTTTATTGCGCTCATTATTAAAAGGCGGCAAACCATTACCAGAATGTGCGATTAAAACCAGCAAAGGTACAAAAGTCGCCGATGTCGCGTGGGTTTCACTCGATTTATTAGCAAAAATAAAACACGAAACCGAAGCCTCAATCGCCCCAGAAATCTGCATTGAAGTTATGTCAACAGGCAACAGCAAAAAAGAAATGCTTGAAAAAAGACAATTATATTTTGAAGCAGGCGCGAAAGAAGTTTGGATATGTGATGAAAACGGTATGATGCAATTTTTTAATGCTCAACAGAAATTGACACGTTCAAAATTAGTGCCTGAGTTTCCTGAAAAGGTGGATATATAATTAGGTTAAAAAAGGACTGCGTACCCCAGACCATTCTAATATACTACTTGCAATAACACGATAACTAACATAACTATAGTTGTTGTTCCATTATAAAACAATCAGTTAGCGAGATAGAGGTTCCAAAGCCCCGCGCAGACTCCGAGAATATCATCATATAAATCAATAAGATGGTTTCTTAGTCTGTCAGAAAGAATGCGGTAACGCTTCATGCCGCCAATACTATACTATGCTCGACTTTTATTCTCACAGAAGCCATGCGCGTATTTTCATCTTTTTGCGTGTCTTTTAATGGATTATTTTTAGTTTTCTTATGCGGAATAGAGATACTTTTACACAGA
>JAUYBJ010000117.1 GCA_030693155.1 Methylococcales bacterium | reverse complement strand
ATCAATCACAAAATCATCACGATGGGTTTTTATGCCACTTGAATTAACTATAAATAATTCATTGAGCGATAATCCTTGTTCATAAACTTGCTGAACCTCAATATCCTTAGCAATAAAAAAATACTCAGGCGCACGACAAGCAATTTTATTCCACGCCAATGAGTTAAGGCTATTAGCCGACAGTACATCGTATTTATGTTTACGCGACCCGTATAAATCAAAATGGTAAACAGTTGCTAAATCCACTGGTAGGGGCGCGTTGCACGCGCCCTTTAATGCTGACTCTACATGGGTTTCGTGCAAGGGCGGATGCAATCCGCCCCTACCGTTTTTCACAAAGATATTAATCGACACGCCCTGCATAATATCAAACACATTTTCATCTTTACTGCCATCGGGCGCGGTTTCTTTCTTTTTATTGCTACCATGCAAATCTAATATATAAATACTGTCAAAGGTTTCTAATAAATGTTTGCGCATTTGCCGATGAATCACACCATCGATAAAACTGTTATTGGAAATATACGCCAAAATTCCCGCGCCGTTCTTTTCAATAAAATGTGAGCCGTAACGAATGAATTTAATATAATCATCTGATAACGGCTGAATGTTTTTCTCGTTAAGATTCTTTTTATAATCGCTGATTAATTCCAATATCCACTCGTTTTTATTGCTGCTACTCACTGAATAAGGCGGATTACCCATGACTACCATCACAGGCGTGTCACGTTTAATATAATTGGCTTCGTTGGCTTCTTTTGATAGCCATGTTGAAAATAAACTATGGGTATCAGGATGATGCTCTTCTAAGGAATTGGTTAAATAAATATTAAAACGCGGCTGTTTTTTTGGCTTGTAACCTGTTTCAGTGAGCAATAAATCCAGTTTTAAATGCGCCATTGCGTAAGAAGCCATGAGTATTTCAAAGCCATTTAAACGCGGTATTAAATCATCTTCGACATAATTACTCCACGCGCCTTGCAGGGTTGCAAATTCACTAGCATAAATATGTTTGACAGTTTCAGCTAAAAAAGTCCCTGTGCCTGTTGCGGGGTCTAAAATCTGGACTTTATGAATTTCTTTTTGGCGTTTTTCAATGACGGTGTATTTTGTTTTACCTTTGCCTTTCAGTACAGGCGTGTCAATTTCTAGGGTGGTTTTGCTGGTATCGGCTAAGCCGTTTAGCTTAAAGTCGATTTTTAAAATGTCATCGACAGCGCGAACGATGAAATTAACTACAGGTTCAGGCGTGTACCAAACGCCGCGACTTTTACGCAGTTTGGGGTCGTATTCGGCGAGAAAGGTTTCATAAAAATGAATGATGGGGTCTTGTTGCCCTGTGCTGTTGCCAAAATTTTTCATGATTTTTATGGCATTTACCGCACGAAAAATGTCCGCCAGTGCGTCCACTATCCAGACGATACGCGCATCTAAATCAAACCCCGCGATATATTGAAATAATTTGCGCAAAAATGGATTGCTTAACGGAATTTTTTCAGCCGCTTGTTGCCGTGTAAAACTATTGGGCGTGTCATCATGCAGACGGGCGGCAAATAGCCCATAAGCGATAGTTTGCGCGTAAATGTCGGCAAATTCGGCGGGCGTTATGTCGTGTAGCAATACGCTTTTAAAGGCGTGCAGTTGGTCTTTTAAACTGCTGTTGGCGGCGTTTTCTTCGTCGCTGTTGAGCGCGTTTTCAATCACGTTTGCCAATAAACGCGCTTTGGCTGCCATCATTTTAGAGAGTAGCGACGCGGAGTTAATGCTCTGCCCTGTGTAGTTGGCAAAGTCTTTTATCAAATCGATAAAGTGGGCGAAGTTTTCAGGCAGGGCGTGGATTTTTTTATCGTCTAGCCGCGCTAAGCTGACACTGGTGACTTTTTCGCCTGAGCGGTAAAAATCAAACTGACAATAATCGGTGATGATGAGGTTATCCAGCGCGGCGCGGTAGCGGTCAAATTGTTCTTTATACTCTTTGCTGTTCAGCGGTTTGCCGATGTCTTTGGCTTCTATCCAGCCTATATCCAAGTCATTACGGCTCAGGATGTAATCAGGCGCACCGCATTGTATGCGCGTGGGTTCGTTGGTGATGGCAATATCAGGTAACAGGCTTTCTAATAAATTCTGTAAATCACCTCGGTAGCTGTGTTCAGTCGCTTTGCCGCTTTGATGGCGTTGGCTGATTTTGTCGAGATAGTGCTGGATTTGAGTCATTATGGCTTGCGAGGTTTCAAGGGTTAAAAATACGCTTACTATACTACGTTGGCAAAACAGACGTTGATGGTGAATTTTGTCTCGTTCCCAAGCTCTGGCTTGGGAATGCCTACCCTCAAGCTCTGCTTGACGTTGTGCGTTATGAGCATAAAGATAAACCTGTTTTGTTCCTTGATACACCAAGCGGAGCTTGGCACCAGGCATTCCCAAACTGGAGTTTGGGAACGAGTTAAGCCGTGTAGGATACGCTACACATCCACGCCGTTATCCTTGCACCAAGCGATAATGGCTTGCTTGGTGCTTTCATTTTTAAAGCGATACCAGTCATCCAAAAGATTATGTCTATCCAACCAATCACTGAATCGGCGATAAGCTCCCTTTTTTCTAAACATCGCCCGTATTTCTGCGTATTCATCGGGTCGTTGTTGTTCGACAAAATCAA
>JAUYBJ010000115.1 GCA_030693155.1 Methylococcales bacterium | reverse complement strand
TCCCGCATTGCTGGCAGGTTTGTGGGCATTTCTTTCCATGATAGAGGTGATGGAAAGTTATTCTCCGGAAGAACTGGTCATTTTAAGAAAAACGGCCAGTTCTTTTTTCGGTTAACTTGTGTAGATACCTATGCCTTTAAGGACTGGCAGTCATAACTAAGACCCCAACTTTAACCTTAAAACGCCAAATCATTCACACTCAGGATGGCTAATAATATCGACACGATAATGCCTGCAATCATTAAGCCTAAGCTGAGAATTAACGCAGGTTCTAACACCGCCAACAGGCGTTGTATCGAGGTTTTCAGTTGTTTATCGTAAATAGTCGCTACCCGCAGTAACATTTCTTCCAAACGTCCCGTTTCTTCACCCGTTTTAATCATTTGCATCGCCATTTTAGGAAAGACATTTTTTTCCAGCAGTGCGGCAGACATATTTTTACCTTCCTTGACCTGCTCCTGCACATCGGCAACGGCATCTACCAACACCAGATTTTCCAAGGTTTCGCGTGCAATGCCCAACGCGGTCAACAGCGACACGCCATTATTTAACAGCGTCCCCAGTGTGCGACTGAAACTGGCGATTTCTTTATCCAATATCACGTTGCCGAATAACGGCATAGCTAACCAGCGACCATCCCAGACTTTTTTGGTGCGCGGATTGGCTAACTGCACGGTCATGTAATAATAAGCACTGCCAAAAATACCTATTAACAGCCACCAGTAACTGCGCAGTCCGTCTGCTAAGCCGACAACAATCTGGGTTGATACAGGCAACGCCTTACCCGCGCTTTCAAACATTTCGGTAAATTGCGGCACAACAAAAATCAACATGATAAATAACGATGCAAACGACATTACCAATAAAATGGCAGGGTAAATCAACGCGGTGCTAACGGTGCTTTTTAATTCCTGCGCACTTTCCATGTAATCGGATAAGCGCGTTAATACCTCACCTAAACTGCCACCCGCCTCACCTGCGCGTATCATGTTCAGGTAAAACTTGGTAAACAGTTTTGATGATGGTCTATTGCCTGATTTGCGTCTTTCCAAGGCATCGGTTAATGACGCACCGTTTTTAACTTTATCCAGTACCCGCATGATAAGGTTATTGAGCGGTATATTATCTTCGGTTAAATTCATTAACACGGTTAATGAGCGATCCAAAGGCAAGCCTGATTCCAGCAATACCGCTAGTTCACGAGTAAATAAGGTCACGTCTTTACTGGATAACTGTGCGGATTTTGCCCGCATTTTTATCCCTAAAAATGACCTCGCATTAACGGGGGCAACACGAATAGGCATATAGCCTTCTGCCTGCAAGGCAATAATCAAGGTCTGTTCATCGGTCGCATCACGCAGGCCTTCTTCGGTGATACCCAGACTATTGACCGCTTTATAAGAAAATAACTGCATCAGGCAACCGAGGTAACACGCAAGACTTCTTCCAAGGTGGTAATGCCCTGCATGACTTTATCCAGACCATTGTCATACAGCGTCATCATGCCCTCAGAAATAGCAAGCTCTTGAATAGCACCCGCATCTTCATGCGCCATAATTGCTTTACTGATTGCGTTGCTCATGGGTAAAAACTCAATAATGGCGACTCGTCCACGATAGCCTAAGCCCGCGCAAGCAGGACAGCCCACAGGATGATACAGCACAATATCGCCTGCTGGCGCAAATCGACGTAGCTGCATATCGTCGATTAATTCAGGCGATGCCGAATAAGGCTGTTTACACTCAACACAGAGTTTTCTGACCAGCCGTTGCGCGAGTATGCCGTTTACGGTCGAGGTGAGTAAATACTCTTCCAAGCCCATGTCCAATAAGCGCGTAATGCCGCCCGCAGCATTATTGGTGTGTAAAGTGGATAACACCAAATGCCCTGTTAAAGCCGACTGCACCGCAATCCGCGCGGTTTCTAAATCACGCATTTCGCCAATCATAATCACATCAGCCTCTTGTCGAACAATAGAACGCAGAGCAACCGCAAAGGTTAAGCCGATTTGCGGTTTTGCCTGAATCTGGTTAATGCCTTCCATTTGATATTCCACAGGATCTTCAACAGTAATGATTTTTCTAGCAGTGGTATTGAGTTGCTTTAACGCGGCATAGAGCGTGGTGGATTTACCGCTACCCGTAGGGCCTGTAATGAGAATAATGCCGTGCGGTAACGCGAGTACATCGGTAAATTGTTGTAAATGTTTATCCGAAAAGCCCAGCGCGGCAAAATCCAGTACCGTATTGTCCTTATCCAGCAACCGAATCACCACACTTTCACCATACATAGTGGGAATAGTGGAGATACGCAAATCCAGTTCTTTGCCTAACATTTGGATTTTGATTCTGCCATCTTGCGGCAAACGGCGTTCGGCAATATTGAGTTTCGCCATAATTTTGATACGCGAAATCACGGCTGCTGTGGATTTGACGGGCGGCGCGTTAATGTCCTGTAACACGCCATCAACCCGCAAGCGCACTTTTAAGGCTTGTTCAAAGGGTTCAATGTGAATATCGGAGGCTTTCAGCTCAATGGCTCGCTGCATAATCAAGTTGACCATTTTGATCACAGGAGCTTCACTGGCGAGGTCTTTTAAATGTTCGAGGTCTTCTTCGCCGATGTCATAGTCACCTGAATCGTCAACCAGCTTATCTATTTTTGAGCGACCTTGACCATACTGCACTTCCAATGCAGCATCAATTTCCGACAACAAACCGACTTTGGCAATCACTTGTTTACCTGTTGCCAAGCGTAACGCATCGAGTACAAATGAATCTTCGGGATCCATTAAGGCAACTGTCACCGTATCATCAGCCTCACCCAGACCTATCAGATGATAATTTTTTAAAAACCGTAACGAGATATTTTCAGGTAATTGGGGTTCTTCGGGATATTGTCCTGCGATGACCTTTTCAAACTGCCCTGCTTCAACAAAGGCATTTGCCACATCCAGCTCAGAGCATAAGCCTAATTTAACAATTAACTGCGGCAAGCTGTCGGCTACCGTGGTTTTTTGCACTCGCTCGACTTTTTTTAACTCGATAGCAGACAAGTTGCCTTTCTGTTGCAGTGTATCGAGTAGGGCTTGGTAGGGTATTTTTTGCAGCATCATTTAAGGAGTAAACCAAGTGTTTGAAGATATCATCTGCCAGCAAAACCAGCCCAATTGACAGTAGGGTTTTTAGTCATAATATGACAAAATTCATACTATAATTTTTTTATTGCGTACCCAAATAGCAATTTAATATTATCAATAAAGCATAAACTCCGCGCTACTGCAATGCGTTTGTGCGATAAACAGAATTGGCACACAATGTGCTAAACTTTTATATGGCGATAACACTTAACTTCACAGCACCCCTAATAATGAAGAACAAACTGACACAACAAGGATTCACCTTAATCGAAGTAGCCATCGTCATTGCCTTGATGATAATGTTAGTGTTATTTGTTTATCCCGCTTATACAACTTACCTTAAAAAAGCGAAAGTGAGCGAAGGTTTAATATTAGCGGCTACCGCGAAAACAGCAGTCGTGCATAATGCCATCGATAATGTACCCGTCACCTCAGTATGGACTCCGCCTGCACCCACCGAAGCGGTCATGGATATGGGTATTCATGTTACCGATACCACAGGCATTAGTTTAGGCTCACACGGGCAACTGCTCACCCTGCCTGCGCGTCATTCGGGTGAAATAATCATTACCTTTGCCCCCACTATTGCCCCTATTGCCCACAACGAACTCATCCTGTCGCCTCGTATCGCCGACCCCACGCAACCCGACAGTAACGGGCATGAATTACCGCTTGATTTTACCTACACCGCTAAAATCAAGCACATTACTTGGGAATGCAATTCCGCCAATCCGCCTGCGGTCAACCGTGGTACACACGGCAATCTGGATGCAAAATTAGCACCCGCCGATTGCCGCTCTTAAGTTAATGCGGTTTTGCGCAATACTCGCGCGTCGTTAGCACCTGTTTGATTTGATACGGCGAGTTGGGCTGTAAAATAAACTCACTGGCACCGATTTCACCCTGCTCTTTGCCCCAATCGTAGGTATAACCCAATCCCGTCCACGGCACACCTGCCGATTCCCTAAAACTTTTAAAATACAGATTCTTATAAAACTGACCGTAATCGGCGATATTCGCAACTGCGGGAAACTTTTCTGGGACTTTAACTTCGCATTGCGTATCTGAGGTTTCAGGATCAACACAAGGGCGGAACAACTGTTCAGGACTGACCCACATTTCCACAAACACATCATATTGCCAATCAGGTGCCAAGCCCAGATATTGCTTTAAGCGCGTGTTCAGCTCCTCGTCGGTGTCATGTTCATAAGCCTGACAAAATGCTTTCACTTGCGGCGCGGCAGTGACCCACAGCGCGTAATCAGGATTACTGGGGCTTTGGACGCTGGATTTGATAAATTTATCGTAAGCCGCACGGCTTTTCCACGTCACCACCAGCAATTTGCTTTTATCCGCATTCCACACCAACTTGGGATTATTAAAATTAATAGCCCACAATTTAGTGGTGCGTTCTTTAGCTTTAACAAAAGCCGCATCTTTAACCGCGTGCTGGTATTGTTTTTGTAACGGCATTTCGGTACACGCAGTGACCATCAGTGCACTGCTGCATAGTAATAAAAACTTCGTCATACTCATGAATAAAATCCTGGTTAATTTTTAACGTTACCTGTTCAGGCTATCACCACGCACCTATGCGGTGTTTGTTTGGCTGTAGCAGTAGCCAAAAAAAACCTGACAGCTTTTAAAAATCTGTCAGGTCTTTGCTGTGTGTATTGTGGAGCGAATGAGACTGTGAAAGTTTTATGAAAATAGCTCATAAAACAATTTTTGAATTTTGTAAGCCATTGTTTTTATAAAATGTGGGAGAGGCTTTCACAGTCTCGAATTCGTCACGCCGACAACAACTATTTGATTAAACTCAACAATACACCCGCCGCAACCGCTGAACCTATCACGCCTGCCACATTAGGCCCCATTGCGTGCATTAATAAGAAGTTATGCGGGTTGCTTTCCAAGCCGATTTTATTGGCAACTCGCGCCGCCATTGGCACAGCGGAAACCCCAGCCGCGCCGATTAATGGATTAATCAGTGTGGTGCTGAAACGGTTCATGATTTTTGCCATGATGACACCTGAGGCTGTGCCAATCGCAAATGCACACGCACCCAGAGCTAAAATACCCAAGGTTTTGACTTGCAAAAAGGCTTCGGCACTGAGTTTTGAACCGACCGCCAAGCCTAAAAAGATGGTGACGATGTTGATGAGTTCATTTTGTGCAGTTTGACTTAAGCGATCCACGACACCAGAAGCATTCATTAAATTACCCAAGGCAAACATACCGATTAACGGCGTTGCAGAAGGCAGTAATAAAATGGATAAAAACAATAGCATCAGCGGAAAAGCGATTTTTTCGGTTTTGCTGACGGAGCGCAGTTGCTTCATTTCAATTTTACGTTCTGCTTCGGTAGTCAACGCACGCATAATCGGCGGTTGAATCAATGGCACTAATGCCATATACGAGTAGGCGGCAACGGCAATTGCACCTAGTAAATCAGGAGCCAATTTTGAAGCGACATAGATAGCCGTCGGGCCATCAGCACCGCCGATAATACCGATAGCGGCAGCATCTTTGATGCTGAATTCCAGACCTGGAATAACGTTGAGTGCCAACGCGCCTAATAAAGACGCAAAAATACCGAACTGTGCCGCTGCGCCCAATAATAAGGTTTTGGGGTTGGCTATCATCGGGCCAAAATCAGTCATTGCGCCCACGCCCATAAAAATGAGCAAGGGGAAAATGCCTGCTTTAATACCGAAATACAGGTAAGACAATAGCCCGCCTTCTTCGGCGATACCTGCAACGGGAATGTTGCTGAGTATCGCGCCAAAGCCTATCGGCAATAATAGCAAGGGTTCAAAGCCTTTTTTAATCGCTAGAAACAATAACAAAAAGCCGATCAGCATCATGAATACCTGACCCGCGCTAAAGTTGTAGAGTCCTGTGCTGTGCCAGAGTGAAATAAGATTTTCCATGCAAGTTCTCTTCAATAAAGCGTTATAGCGAAATTAACAGATCGCCACCTGCCACGGCACCACCTTCTTTAACGTGGATACTACTGACTATGCCTGTGTATTTTGAGCGTATTTCTGTTTCCATTTTCATGGCTTCCATGATGACAACGACATCACCTGGGGCAATCACACTACCGACACTGACTAACACTTTTAAAATGTTACCCGCCATAGGCGATTCAACAACTGCACCATCGCTCGGAGGAGGCGGTGTTTCTGCGGCAGGTTGAATGATGAAGTCGGTATTGCCTGCACTGACAGCAACGTTGAAGTTTCTACCATCGACATTGATAACATAAGTTTCAGTGGCGGTGGGTTTTTGGTTGTTGTTAGTCACTGGTGCAATCGCGGCTTGCGTACCTGGAGCGGCTTCAAATGCAGCGGCATTGCCGCGATTGGCAATAAATTTCCAGCCGACTTGTGCAAACATCCCGTTA
Organism: Methylococcales bacterium; assembly: GCA_030693155.1. Classification (GTDB taxonomy): domain Bacteria; phylum Pseudomonadota; class Gammaproteobacteria; order Methylococcales; family Methylomonadaceae; genus UBA4132. The sequence continues at coordinate 2,115 of JAUYBJ010000115.1, read as the reverse complement.
ATTAACGCATCTTCTTCAACGTTAGCGGCTAATTTCACGCCTTCTGCTTTGGCTTTTTCCTGCACTTCAGCAATCAGTTTATCCATTTCAGGGGCGATTAAATCCGCTGGACGGCAAGTAATGACTGATGATCCGTTTAATACCCGTGCTTGCAGTTCTTCATTAACGGGAGCAGGTGTTGCGCCGTACTCACCTTTTAATACACCTGCGGTTTCTTTAGTAATGGTTTTATATCGCTCACCGCTTAATACGTTGATAACGGCTTGTGTGCCGACAATTTGCGAGGTGGGTGTCACCAGCGGAATAAAGCCTAAATCGGCACGCACACGCGGAATTTCGCGTAGCACTTCATCATATTTATCAGTCGCACCCTGTTCTTTCAACTGGCTTTCCATGTTGGTCAACATACCACCTGGCACTTGCGCAATAAGAATACGCCCATCGACACCTTTCATACTGCCTTCAAACTGGGCGTATTTTTTGCGTATATTACGGAAATAATGCGCAATTTCTTCCAGTTTTACCAAATCCAAGCCTGTCGCATAAGGTGTGCCTTCCAAACTGGCGACAATGGATTCAGTCGCGCTGTGTCCATAGGTCATACTCATCGAGGAAATGGCGGTATCGGCATGATCCAAACCTGCTTCAGCGGCTTTGATAATGGTGGCAACGCTTAAACCTGTTGTGGCGTGGCAATGCAGATGCAGAGGTAATTTAGTGCTTTTTTTCAAGCGACTGACCAGTTCAAAGGCTTCATAAGGTTTCAGCAAGCCCGCCATGTCTTTGATACAAATGGAATGCGCACCCATGTCTTCAATTTGTTTCGCCAGTGTCACCCATGTTTCGATGGTGTGTACTGGGCTGGTCGTATAAGAAATCGTACCTTGTGCATGAGCATCGGTGGCTAACACGGCTTTAACAGCGTGTTCGATATTTCTCATGTCGTTCATGGCATCGAAAATACGAAATACGTCTATGCCGTTGACCGCACAGCGTTCCACGAATTTTTCCACTACGTCATCCGCATAATGCCGATAGCCCAGAATATTCTGCCCGCGCAATAGCATTTGCTGAGGTGTGTTGGGCATCGCCGCTTTTAACAAGCGTAACCGTTCCCACGGGTCTTCGCCTAGATAACGAATACATGCATCAAAGGTTGCTCCACCCCATGATTCAATCGACCAGTAGCCGATTGCATCGAGTTTTTCACAAATCGGTAGCATATCTTCAATGCGTAAACGAGTGGCTAAGATGGATTGATGGGCATCACGCAAAACAACTTCAGTGATTGCTAAGGGCTTTTTTTTATCTCGTGCCATTCTTAATAGTTCTCCAGAAACCTGTATAGATTTTGACTCAGTGAGTCATATTGTCTGCTTAATGTTAAAAAATTATTTATGCTTGCTTCGATACTGATGCACAGCAGCGGTAATAACGGCAACAATCTGTTTATCAACACCACCTGTCGTGACATGAATCGCAGTTGTCGGTTGTTCAGGGAAAAACCGCTGCACTAAAAACGACATGAGATTAATCGCACCTACCAGCATAACCAAAAATAAAAAAACGATGGTCATTCCAGCAAACATTAATTCTATTCCGTTACTCATTAGCTCTGTCATATTGCCAAACCTTTTGTATTGAACTGCTTGAAACCATTGAAAATCTTGAACCTATGGCTACATTATCCATAAAACATAGCCGCTAAACAAACTAAAGATAGCTGTTAGTTGCTGTTTTTAGTGGGTCATTTGGTCTGTTAATGCCAAATGCTATTAAATTAAGCGATTTCAAAGTTAATTTAGAGTCTTTGTTTGAAAATATTGCCAGGTTTTAAAGTTTTGTTCACCCTCATTTATCTGCTTGTTTATCAAGCGTATTAAAAGGCATCTCGAAAAATTCATAGTCCGTTGCTGAATTAACTGATGTTACGCACACCTCGCCCCGAAAGCGTACTATTAAAAGATGAACAGAGAAAATGATGGCTCTTCCCGATTTCGTGGGGTAGCCACTACATATAGTATAAGATAGCTGAACGTCAACAAGCTTCGCGATCTACCTGTAATCAGGAAATAGACAATAAGAGAGCCATGCTAATACAAATCCGTCTGGATA
>JAUYBJ010000114.1 GCA_030693155.1 Methylococcales bacterium | reverse complement strand
TCAATTGATGACCATGAACAAATGTCCCACAATTAGTGTAATTACAAACCTGTCGCCGAATCACCTAGACGTACATAAATCTATGAGCGAATACATTGAAGCGAAAGAAAATATTTGGCGCCTTCAGACTAAGGAGGATTATGTAGTCTTAAATTGGGATAATCCATTGACTAGGGCCATGGTGGAGCGAGTGCCAAGCATCCCAGTCTATTTTAGTCGGTTGGAAGAGGTGCCATTTGGTGTTTTCATGCGAGATGACGTTTTCATCGCTCGCAATTTCAGTGGTGATGAAAAAATATGCTCTACCAAAGAATTAATGCTGGTGGGAGTGCATAACTGGGAAAATGTCGCGGCAGCGGCGGCTGCCTGCCTAATACAAGGAGTCGCCCCACACGTCATTGGCCAAGCGGTCGCTGCCTTTAAAGGTGTAGAGCATCGCTTAGAGCTCGTTCGTGAATTTGAGGGGGTGAAGTACTACAACGATTCCATCGCGTCTAGCCCTACGCGCACTGTGGCAGGCTTAGAGGCGATCGGAGGTGACATAGTGCTCATTGCTGGCGGGTATGACAAAAATGTTCCGTTTGAGGCATTAGGGTTCGATATTGTGAGAGGAGTCAGGGCGGTGGCGCTAATTGGGAAAACAGCAGGTAAGATTGAAAACGCGATTTTAGAGGCAGAAAAAGAGCTGGGCAGGCAGGTCATTAAATGCCACCTTTCGTCTTTGAAGGAAGCTGTCCTCTGGAGTAAAGAGCAGGCACGCCCTGGAACTAATATTCTGCTTTCCCCAGCCTGCGCCAGCTTTGATATGTTTCGTAATTTTGAAGAACGAGGAAGGCACTTTCGGGCCATTGTGAACTCTTTGTATTAGTAAATAATTAGCTCTGTATTCTTAAGTAGCTTTCTTATATAATATGCAGTGTTCGACATTTGCGCCCGTAGCTCAGTGGATAGAGCACCGGACTCCGAATCCGGGTGCGGAGGTCCGATTCCTCTCGGGCGCGCCATAATTATAAATGTTATCGCCTAAGATAATAGACCTTTTCACGACGAATTATCGTAGGGCAAAGAAAGTTTCAGCTTGACTAAGTGTTTCCCAGCCGTTATACTCGTAAATGCGTGGGAGCATAGCTCAGCTGGGAGAGCATCTGCCTTACAAGCAGAGGGTCACAGGTTCGAGCCCTGTTGTTCCCACCATGGAGCCGTGGTGTAGCGGTTAACATGCCGGCCTGTCACGCCGGAGATCGCGGGTTCGATTCCCGTCGGCTCCGCCATTCTATGCCGCGGTAGCTCAGTCGGTAGAGCAGAGGACTGAAAATCCTCGTGTCGACGGTTCGATTCCGCCCCTGGGCACCAAATTCTAAAAGCTCCATTATTTTAATGGGGCTTTTTTTATGCCCGTCGTTTTTGTTTGTCTATCCGCACAGTGACACTGATTGATACAATGCAGAGCGGCAACAAACAGCTGATACAGATAAATTTGAACTTGCTGAATCCGTAATGCCAGTTTAGGTATAATAATAAAAGTGACGCTTGAACATAAATCAGTGTGAGGCTATGGCAGACAACAAAAAAAAGCTCAGTTCCCGATACAATAAAACTAAAAAAATAATAAAAAAGAAGCCTTCGCATTGGTTTAGAAATATTTTTCTACTGTTGCTGGTGGGTTGCGGGTTTATTTTATTAAGTTATCTGAAATATCTGGATTATAACCTGCGTGTGCAATTTGAAGGCAAGCGGTGGGCAATTCCTGCTCGCGTGTATGCCACGCCAATGGAGTTGTATGCAGGGCATAATCTCAGTGCCGACAAATTTGAAGAGCTGTTGGGTATGTTGCATTATCGCAAGGATACGCGACTGGTTGCCGATGGTACTTATGCCAGAACGGGTACGAATTTTAAGGTAAAAACCAGAAAATTTACCTTTCCTGATCAACAGCAACCCAGTTTGTTGATGCAGGTGTCTTTTGGTGCGGCAGGTATTACGGCTATCACCGATGTCAATGAAAACAAGAGTATTTCTCTTATCCGCATGGATCCCGTGCAGATTGGCAGTTTTTATCCCAAAATCAAAGAAGATCGCATCCTGATTAAACTGGATGAAGCTCCTGATTATTTGATTAAGGGCTTGCTTGCCTCCGAAGACCGTGATTTTTATCATCATTTTGGCGTATCACCACGCGGTATTCTGCGTGCATTATTGGCGAATTATCGGGCAGGTGTCATGGTGCAAGGCGCGAGTACCATTACCCAGCAGCTGATTAAAAACTTTTATTTAAGTTCCGAACGCAGTTTAGAGCGCAAAGTAAAAGAAGCCCTCATGGCGTTGGTTTTAGAATATCGTTACAGTAAAAACGAAATTCTGGAAGCCTATCTGAATGAAATTTATTTGGGTCAGGACGGCGGCAGTGCGGTACATGGTTTTGGTTTGGCAAGTGAATTTTACTTTGGCAGTGCGTTAAAAGATTTATCGCTGGATCAGGTCGCGTTATTAGTGGCAGTGGTTCGAGGGCCCTCTACTTATGACCCCAGACATTTCCCTGATCGCGCCTTACAACGTCGCAATCTGGTCTTGGACGAGATGGAAAAAGAGGCGTATATCACCCACCCGCAAGCCTTAGCAGCTATTGCCAAACCATTGGGGGTGATTCCTAACGCATATCGCGCCAATAATATTTACCCCGGCTTTCTTGAATTGGTCAGACGGCAATTGACCAAAGAATATCACGAGGATGATTTAACCTCGGAAGGGCTGAAAATTTTTACCACACTGGATACCCAGATTCAGGAGACACTGGAAAAATCCGTTACCCAAAAATTAAGGCAACTGGAAAAAACCACGGGAGCCAAAAAACTGGAATCGGCGGTAGTGGTCACACGCCGCGACAGTGGCGAAATTGCCGCGATGACCAGCGGGCGGCAAAATTTACCCGCAGGTTTTAATCGCGCGCTCGACGCGGTGCGCCCTATCGGTTCGTTAATCAAACCTGTGGTGTATCTGACCGCGTTGGAATATCCCGAAAAATACGCTATCACCACGCCGTTAAGTGATAGAGCGATTGTCGTGGAAAGTAAAGACGGCGGCCGTGACTGGAGTCCGAAAAACTATGATCATAAAGAACACGGTACGGTGCCGCTGCATAAAGCACTGGCTAAATCGTACAATCTAGCGGCGGTGCGGGTCGGTATGGATATTGGTGTGGCGCGAGTGGTCAAAACGCTGCGCAGTATCGGCATTACGCGGGAGATTGAGATGTTCCCGTCCTTATTGCTGGGTGCGGTGTCCTTAACACCGATGGAAGTCACGCAAATCTATCAAACGCTGGCAAGTGACGGCATTCCGCCGCCTATCAGTGCGATTAGGGCGGTTATTTCCTCGGAGGGTAAACAATTACAAAGTTATCCTTTTGTGGTTAAACAAACCGTAGAACCAGCGGCAACTTTTATCACCAACACTATTTTGCAGGAAGTCATGCTGGAAGGCACAGGGCATTCTGCCTATAAAACCTTTCCCAAAGATTACGGCTTAGTGGGCAAAACAGGCACAACCAACGATGCCAAAGACAGTTGGTTCGCAGGGTATACAGGCGATTATTTATCGGTCATCTGGGTGGGTCGCGATGATAATAAACCCATCGGTTTAACAGGTGGTGAAGGCGCGTTGCAAGTGTGGATTTCGTTGATGAAACAGATTTCCACCCAACCCGTGGTATTGCTACCGCCTGATAATATCAAAATGGTGCGTGTTGATCCTTACAGCGGCTTATTAGCCAATACTGCCTGTGGCGGCGGCAAGTTATATCCTTATGTTGAAGGCTCAGAACCCAAGGTGTATTCATCCTGTGGAAAACCTGAGGAAGAAGAGCCAGCCGAAGAGGAAACGTTCGCGATTCCTCTTCCCAATTTATTTCCAGAATAACCTTAACATTGAGTATCTTATGAAGAACATCAAATTGATTGTTGCTGTGTTATTAGCATTGTTGTTGCAGAGCGTCGCTTATGCAGAAGAACCGATTGCCCAATTGAAAAACTTTTTAGCGGCATCCAAATCATTCTCCGCTGATTTTGAGCAAAAAGTTATTAATGAACAGGGCAATCCCGTACAAACTAGTTACGGACAGTTTTATTTACAACGTCCGGGGAAATTCCGCTGGAATTATGCCAAACCGTTTCAACAGGAAATTGTCGCTACCAACGGCAAAGTATCGTTTTATGATGTTGATTTAGAACAGGTCACGGTGAAAAAACTGGATGAATCGGTCGGTTCAACGCCTGCCTTATTATTAAGCGGTCAAGTGTCATTGGAAGACAACTTCAATATGGAGCAACAAGGCACGGAAGGTGATATGCAGTGGATAAAATTACTGCCCAAAAATCAGGAAACCAGCTTTAAATACGTCACCATCGGTCTGGAAAAAGGCAAACTGGCAGGCATGGAATTAATGGATAATTTCGGGCAATTAACCCGCATTTATTTCTCTAAAATCCTGATTAATCCACCGTTAAAACCCACGCTGTTTGACTTCACCCCGCCTAAAGGTGTCGATGTGTTTTCTGAAGGAAAATAGGGTAGCCAGTTAAATCGGTTGCTGTGATACTAATGACTGCCAGTCCTTTAAGGACTGGCAGTCATGCCTGAAAGTAAAAATATCAGATTTCGCCTGTCTTCCTATCTTTTTTCGTGTTGTTAGTGTTTTTCGTGGACTTTGCTTTATGCGTAACAGCAATACATTAACCAAACCCTTAGCCGATAGAATGCGCCCCCGTGTATTGGGTGAGTATGTCGGGCAGACGCATATTCTTAAGCAAGGCAAACCGCTGTATGAAGCTATCAGTTCAGGGCGGTTGCACTCGATGATTTTCTGGGGGCCGTCGGGGACAGGAAAAACCACGCTGGCACGGTTGATTGCCCAGCACGCCGACGCGCAATTTTTACCGCTGTCCGCCGTATTATCAGGCGTAAAAGACATTCGCGCCGCCGTTGAACAGGCAAAAAAACTGCAACAAACGGAGGGCAAAGCGACCGTATTATTTGTCGATGAAGTCCATCGTTTTAACAAAGCCCAACAAGATGCGTTTTTGCCCCACGTCGAAGACGGCACGGTGTATTTTGTCGGTGCAACCACCGAAAATCCGTCATTCGCGCTGAATAATGCCTTATTGTCACGCGCCCGCGTGTATGTTTTAACCGCATTGACCAGCGAAGATTTATTGCAGGTGCTGAATAATGCTTTAAGCGACGCAACACACGGGCTGGGCAGTTTGGGCATCATCATGACAGATGACATCAAACAGCAATTTGCCGCTGCCGCAGACGGTGATGCCAGACGACTGCTTAATTTATTGGAATTATCAGTAGAACTGGCGGCGGCGCATAACAGCGTGGTTATTGATGAAACCATCAGTCGCGAAGTGCTATCGGGCGGAGTCAGACGCTTTGATAATCAAGGCGAAGAATTTCATAACCAGATTTCCGCACTGCACAAATCGGTGCGCGGCAGCTCGCCCGATGCGTCCCTGTATTGGTTATGCCGCATGATAGACGGCGGCTGTGATTTATCCTATCTCGCCCGCCGCATAGTCCGAATGGCATCGGAAGACATTGGTAATGCCGACCCCAGAGCTTTGCAATTGGCGATTAATGCGTGGCAAACCCAAGAGCGATTAGGTAGCCCCGAAGGTGAATTGGCATTAGCACAAGCAGTGGTTTATATGGCGTGTGCGCCGAAAAGCAACGCCGTTTATAAAGCGTACAATGCTGCCATGAGTCACGTTAAACAAACGGGCAGCCTCGGTGTCCCTGTGCATTTACGCAACGCCCCGACTGCGTTGATGAAAGCACTGGATTACGGCAAAGCCTACCGCTATCCGCATGATGAACCCGAAGCCTACGCCGCTGGGGTGAATTATTTCCCCGATGAACTTATCGGTACGCAATACTACCAGCCTGTAGAACGCGGTCTGGAAATTAAAATCAGGGAAAAACTAAAGCATCTGAAAAGTTTAGGGTGACGTTATCACGAGAGACGGCTGAGGTTTTTAAAACCTCAGCCGTCTTGAAGCCTAGGGATTAATCTAGGTGAGCTTATCCGCTCATTGTATAATCCAACGTTTTTTGTAATTACTCAGCCGCTTTAATTTAACGACTGCCAGTCGTAGAGTAGCCCCCTGTTTTTTATTCATAAATAAGGACTGACAACGTATGACTATTAAAAAACCAACCATTCGCCAGCGTGGTATTTATTTACTGCCGAATTTATTCACTACAGGTGCTTTATTTGCGGGATTCTATGCCATTACCTCCGCTATCGGCGGACGCTATGAAACTGCCGTCATCTCCATTTTTGTGGCAATGATACTGGATGGTTTAGATGGTCGCGTTGCCCGACTGACCAATACCCAAAGTGAGTTCGGCGCACAATACGACAGCCTGTCCGATATGCTGTCATTCGGTGTCGCACCTGCCTTGGTGATGTATTTATTCGCCTTTTCCAGCTTGGGTAAAGTCGGGCTGTTTGCCGCGTTTGTCCATACCGCAGGCGGTGCGTTACGTCTGGCGCGTTTTAATACCCAGATTGCCACCGCCGATAAACGTTATTTTCAAGGCTTGCCCAGTCCCGCCGCCGCCGCCATTCCAGCGGGTTTCATCTGGATATGTATCGAGTACGGCTATGATATGTCGGTGTTCAAATACGTCGCCTTGCTGCTCATTACCAGCACAGGTTTGTTGATGGTTAGTAACTTCCGCTACTCCAGTTTCAAAGAAATCGACTTAAAAGGCAAAGTCCCGTTTTTTGTCGCCATTGCCGTGATGCTCGGTATCGCCTTTGTGATGGCGCAACCGCAAGTGATGTTGTTTTTATTATTTTTGGGCTATGCAATCTCAGGGCCTGTAGTTACGTTAATTATGCGCAGACGGAAATGGCAGGGGCGGAAGGCGTAGTATTAAGATGTTGTCAAAAATTACGCTCTTAATTGTTGTAGGTGTTATAAGTTGGTTGGTTGTTACTGGCAAATTATCATGGTCTAACTCAACACCCTTAAAAGAAAGTTTCAGTCAATTTGTGGAACAAAATGGTGCTGATAAATATGTAATTGCTGAATTAAAAACGAATGAAACGTTTACCGCAACGAAATTAAGCAACGTAGTTAAAGATACTATTACAACAATTTCGTTGGTCGCACACTATAATTATTATATTAGGCAGGCTGAGCTAACGTATCGTATTGAAGATGGTATTGTTTTTATTGATGCCCCTAGGCTTTATTTATTAACACCTGTTGCATTTGATTTTGATAGTGTACGAGAAACGTGTGATGGTTTTCTGGGCTTAGGTTGCGAGGAGATATTTGTGCGCTTAAAGCAAGATATTTCCACAGACCTAATTAACAAAGGAAGGTCACACATGATTAGTAATTATGGTACAGCGGCAAAAAGTTTAGCAGATAACTTGAATGGACATTTTACAAAAAATGGCTATGGTCGTTACTATAAAAGTATAGTGGTGAGCTTTGCTACTGAAAGCAGTAACTCACAAAGACAGTTTAATTATAATGACAGTTATTGTGATAAAAAACCGTGTTTACTCGATATTAATTTAGATAAAATTCGAGAATAAATTGTTAATCAAAGTTTATGAGTGAATAATATGAAACCCCATCCTTTTACCACAAAAGTTATTCGTTATATGGATGAAGCTCCGCCACTGGTTAAGAAAATGGCAGAAAACAAACGTTTAGTTCAGGCGTATTTGCGCGGCGAAGTGACAAAAGAAGAGTTGGAAAAAAGAGGTATTGAGCTTGTTAAGCCCGTATAGCATTGTTCGTAATCAAGAATTAAATGCTTATACGTTCTTTACAAAACAGGGGGTTGAATATAGAGTGGCTTTTCACAAAACCCAAGGTTTGTATCTTGCAAATTGTCCTGTGATAAGCGAATTAGTCAATGAAGTTTCTTTTGAGCCTGTTCCATCCGCTACTCGTTTTTCGCATGACAATAGAGTTAGCATAACCATTGTTGATATTATTAAGACCGCATTACAAAGCGGTAAAATTGTAATATTTGTTTGTGACAGCACAGACAATAAAGAAACACAAAGACGCAGACTTTTTAATAATTGGTTTAAAAAACACGGTAATGGTTTTGAGAAATATGATGATGAAATACGCACAGATGAATGTAACTATTACTGCTCATTACTATTTGACCCGATATGTCATAATAAAACGGACATAAAAAACGCATTTTTACGAGATATAGATGAATACGGTAGTTTCAAAAATCCTTAATGTAACTATTATGCCCTGCACATTCGCGTGTATTCTTTGCCTGCGCCTCTTAAAATTTCTGCCCTGTGGGGCATAATATTCGTTTACTTCCTGCTGCTAACCCCTTTTTTTATTCGCTATCAACCTGAGCGTTGATACCTCTCCATGAACGGAGTTTTTATGAAAGACCAATTAATTATATTTGATACCACCTTGCGCGACGGCGAACAAAGCCCTGGTGCGTCCATGACGCGTGATGAAAAAGTCAGAATCGCCAGAGCCTTGGAACGCTTGAAAGTCAACATCATCGAAGCGGGTTTTCCTGCTGCCAGTGTCGGTGATTTTGAAGCCGTGCAGGCAGTAGCCAATATCATCAAAGACAGCACCGTGTGCGGCTTGGCGCGTGCCTTGGACAAAGACATTGATCGCGCAGGTGAAGCCTTGAAAGGCGCGGCACAATCGCGTATTCATACTTTTATCGCCACGTCGCCCATTCACATGAAGATGAAGCTCAATATGACACCTGAGCAAGTCATCGAACACGCAGTGCGAGCCGTCAAACGCGCCCGCCAATACACCGATGATGTGGAATTTTCCCCCGAAGATGCAGGACGCTCCGAAGAAGATTTTTTGTGTCGTATTTTGGAAGCGGTGATTGACGCAGGTGCGACCACGTTGAACATTCCTGATACTGTGGGCTATAGCATTCCGCAACAATTCGGCGCGACTATTGCCAACTTGATTCAGCGTATTCCCAACTCCGACAAAGCCATTTTTTCCGTGCATTGTCATAATGACTTGGGTTTGGCAGTGGCAAACTCTTTGTCAGCAGTGATGAACGGTGCGCGACAAGTGGAATGTACCATCAACGGTTTGGGCGAGCGTGCAGGTAATGCTTCATTAGAAGAAGTAGTGATGGCAGTTAAAACTCGTCAAGACGTGTTCGATTGCCAAACCCGCATTGATACCCGCGAGATTTTAACCTGCTCCAAGTTGGTGTCGTCGATTACAGGTTTTCCTGTGCAACCCAATAAAGCCATTGTCGGTGCGAATGCATTTGCCCATGAATCAGGCATACATCAAGACGGTATTTTGAAAAACCGCGAAACTTACGAAATTATGCGGGCAGAAGATGTCGGCTGGTCGGCGAATCGCATGGTTTTGGGCAAACATTCAGGCAGAAATGCGTTCAAAAGCCGCATTGTGGAATTAGGGTTTGAATTCGGCTCAGAAGCGGAATTAAACGAGGCTTTCGCACGGTTTAAACAACTCGCTGATAAAAAACATGAGATTTTCGACGAAGATTTACAAATGCTGATTTCAGAAGCCAGTTTTGAAGCCGAAGACGAACACATTAAACTCATCGCCTTAAAAGCCTGTTCAGAAACAGGCGAAACGCCCTGTTCAACCGTTACGTTGCGGGTGGATAACGCCGAAGTCACAGGCAATGCAGAAGGCGGCGGTGTGGTGGATGCTACGTTTAAAGCGATAGAATCGGTGATTCAGTCAAATGCGTCGTTGGAATTGTATTCAGTGAACAACGTCACCACAGGCACAGACTCACAAGGCGAAGTCACCGTGCGTCTGGAAAAAGCAGGGCGTATCGTCAACGGCTTAGGCGCAGATACCGATATAGTCACCGCCTCAGCCAAAGCGTACATTAACGCATTGAATAAATTACACAGCCCAGAACAACGCAGACATCCACAGAAAAGCGATGTTTGAGTAACACAAAATGCGGGGCGGGTTATTCAATCCGTCCCGAACATTTCAATTCCATCGTAATAGCCGAAAACGTTGCGACACGATAAACATGATTTTTTCTAAGCAAACCCTTCCCAATCTCCTACCCTGTGACGGCGAATTATTCCAAATTCATGGCTTTTATCCTAAAGCAGAAGCGGATGTATTATTTGATAAGCTATATCAAAGTCTGGAATGGCAACAAGAACAACTGTTTATTTATGGTCGCTGGCTGGCTGTTCCACGCTTGATGTGCTGGTATGGCGATGCGGGAGCGAGTTATCGTTATTCCCATGTCGAACATTCACCGTTACCTTGGACAGCTGAACTGTTGCGGCTTAAAACAGAAGTTGAAGTCGCGTGTCAGCACCGCTTTAACAGCGTATTAGCCAATTTATACCGCAACGGGCAGGATTCAATGGGCTGTCATGCGGATGATGAAAAAGAACTGGGCGAAAATCCGTTGATTGCTTCGCTAAGTTTTGGTGCACAGCGAACGCTACGTTTTCGGCACGCCAGACTGGGACATAAACTCGATGTGCCTCTAACGCACGGCGATTTGCTGATAATGGCAGGCGAGTTGCAACATCATTGGAAACACGAACTGCCTAAAACCCGCAAAAGCCAGTTGCCGCGTATTAATTTAACGTTTAGATTAGGGTAATTGATGTCATGCTGGAATTGTACTCAGTGAACAACGTTACTACAGGCAAAGATTCGTAAGGTGAAGTTACCGTGCATTTAGAAAAAGCGGGACGTATCGTCAACGGCTTGGGTGCAGATATTGATAAAGTCACCGCCTCAGCCTCAGCCAAAGCGTATAATTAGTGCTGAATAAATTACACAGTCCAGAACAACGCAGACATCCACAGAAAGGCGATGCTTGAGTAAAGTAAAAACAGGGGCGGGTTATTCAACCCGCTCCAGATATTTCACTTGTGGTTCAATGTCCAAAATGTTGCGACGGGTTATTCACCCTGTCGCGCCTCTGAATCGTTTTGTTAGGATTCAAAGAATTGGAAAATCCCCAAATCCGCATAACCTGCAAGAGGTAATGGGTGTCCGTTCAAGCTCATTTTTACCTCGGCTAATACAGCATAGGTACCAGCTTCCACCGAACCAGCAGGGATGTCGATTCTTTTAGTAAAGGAAACCTCGGTAGAACCTGGGAACACAGCAGGTTTAAAGGCTTCATGATGTATACGGAGAGTATCAGGAAGCTCGAACTCCCCTTTGCCCCTTTTTTCCAACAATATTTCAAAATCCCATGTTACCGATGGATTTAAAAAGTAATTTAACCAACCTTTCGCTGTCAATTGGTACTCGACGAACCACGCATCTGTAGTCCGAATAATGTTGGGGATTCCATTGACGGGATCACTCTCAGAAACTTCGACTGTTCCTTTGAATCCGAAATATGGAAGCATTTCTTCTTTTATGATGTCTGTTTTCATGATTTTCTCCTGATTAAAATATCAGATAAATAAGTTAAGTAATTACACAATTACTTGTGTTTAAAAGACTAACGTTATGTTCGTTGGTCTTCGGGGTATAGAATCTCAGCCACCACTTATTCATGAGTGATTATTAAGTGAGCAGAGAATTAATTTTTAATAAAACGAAAAAATAAAAACGGTGTGTTTGACGTAAGCTACACAAGCAGATTTTTATGAGTAAGATGCAATGAGGAAAGTAAAGTAATTGCAAGCGTGTGGTTACGTTATGGCTTTGTAACGTAATGCACAGCCGTAAGTATTCGGTAGGGATTATTTCCCCAGCATTCATGACAAATGCTGGGAAATGATAAAACGGAGCAAGTTGAGATAAGTGTTATACCAACTGAAAAATATATTCTTTGGATGTCAGTAATTTTCGTGATGGCTCTTGCGTCCACAAAATGATTTGAATGCGGTATAGACCTGATGGAAGACTAATGGGTTGAAAGCTGTGTCGATGATAAGCGTCAGCAATGCTGGAAAAATACAGGGTTTGCTGTTGTGACTCCTGTACCAGTTGCCCTCTGGGCATTTTTGAAATATATAAGGCGAGCGTTCCTTTCCAGGCACAGACACCACTGTTAGTTTGCGCAACACTTAGGGTTGGTGTAACCGTTAATGGATAACGACAACTCAAAACCCGTGGTAAAAAAGACGTATCAACTGAGCTACTAACGGTTTCACCAACGTCATTTTGCAACTGTATGCCTTCAATAGTGACATTGTAATTTATCGCCTCCTGTTGGGGGTGAGTTACTGGTATAGCCGTACTTTTTTCTTCGTCTGCTTCTTTGCTGATGATATTGTTGACACACTTCAGCATCCAGTCAGACAGCTCTTCCCCTTCGATACAATTCCATTGCTGATACTCGTTCGCTTCAATATGATCCGCAACAGTCCGATAAACGACGGTTCGATAGATAAGCTCTGGCTCTTGTTTAACACGATGCTTATGTTGATAAGCAACAAAGAATGTCGCAAAGTTATTCCAACCATCTTCCATAATCTCGTTATGATGTTGCGGGTGAAAAGGAATGACGTTGGTGACAGACTCAGCCATTGGTAAGTCTGATGTAATGGTACTGGCTTCTTCAATCCAGCCTTGAACTACCTCTAACGGCACTGACGGTTTACCATCATTTTTCAATTGTTCGCAAATCCAGTTGGGATCCGCTTTTGCCAATTGTGTATAAGTCGCGATGCCATGATCGTTTAGCCATTTTTCGCGTGCTAAACCAATGTCTTTGATGTGGGTAAGGTTGTCTGACATATTCATTTCCTCTTAAGGTTAATAACGCGGAAAAAGTCTTGTGAACTCTGCACTGGTTTTTTATCGTGAGTAAATAAACGCGTTCTTAATCAAAACTTAATACACCGTTAAACAGTCTCTTTAGGCCTGTTTTAAATGAATTCCGCGATACTGTTCTTTGCTGTCTTGTTCGCAACTATCCTGAGCTTTGATGGTTTTATACAGTGCGACTGTTTCTTGCGAGGGTTTTAAGTCAAATCCTTTGGCAAGTGCTTCTGTGCATAACTGATATTGCCGTAACGCTAAATGCCGTTGATTTAAGCGGGCAAAACAGTCCATTAATCGCCGATGGGCGTGTTCATCGCCTATTTCGACGGCGGTTATTTTGCGATTGACGGCGATGCAGTCTTGCAACAGCTGTTGTTGATAATAAAAGTCACTGAGTTTGCCGAGCAATTTTACATACAACGATTTGTAATACTCGCGCAGTTCCAGACTCCAGTCGTCATACAGATCTTCTGCGAGAAATTCACCTCGATAGAGTGTTTCGGCAAGTTTATATTCTTCGATAGCTTCGGCGGTTTTATGTTGCACTTCCAGACGTTCTGCGGCTTTGACGTGCAACTCGAAGACTTCGGTATCCACTTGAATTTCCAGATTATGATTGACGCAATAACAGCCATCCTGAAACAACACATGAACGAGGTTTGAGTGTTCATTTTTGAGGGCTTGCCGTAAACAATACACGGCGACATTGAGATTATTACGCGCACTGTTCTGGTCGTGGTCAGGCCAGAAGCGATCCATCAGCACTTCTTTGGGAATGGCTTTGGTGCGGTTCAGAATCAGGTATTTCAACAGTTGTTTGGCGCGACTTTTGGAAAGGCAGTCAATCAACTCGCCATCACGGTAGACACGGAATGTACCGAGGAAATACACGTCTAATTTGGCGGTGTCCTCATTATTATGGTTGCCATCCGTTGAGGTTTGCGGAGCGTCTTTAATAGCATTTTGAAAATAGCGGGTGGGTGTTATGGGATTATGTGATGCGTTCGATGCAGTCATATTGACCCATTGGTCGATACTCTGCTGAGCGGTGTGTGGCGTAGTGTGCTCGTTTGGATTGTGTGTATTCTGGTTGGCATCAGCGGCTGATGAATTGGCAAAATCCAGTAATTTAAGCACAAGAGACAGTTGGTCATTCAGTCCTTTATTCTGTAGCTGTGCCTGTTCATATAAGTGCTTGTGCCAATCAATTTCCAGCAGATTGTTCAGGAAGGATTGAAAAATTTGAATTGCATGATCGAGAACTACTTTACGCGGCGAAGGCGATAACAGCTGCGCCTGACGTTTTAAGTCTTCCAAAAGATTGACAAGCTCCTCTCGCCCTATGTCGTCGAAGCGGGTGGAGGTTGAGCATAAGGTCTCTGTAGCACAATTGTCAGAGATATTCTTCGTTGGCAATATATTCATCACATTTTCCTCTTGTAATCAATCGTCGGTATAGCTCTACGTTTCAGTTTCTCTTGAGGCACTTAATGGAAAATTAATTGGGTAGTCTAAAATTTAAAAACTGTCAAGTATCTAGTCAAGTATCTATATGATGCAGGCTCGATTGATTTAATTACCTATTTTTGGGTGTGTACTGGCTATTCCTTAAAATAATTCAGTTATTTCTCATCAGGCTATGGCTAAACAGAAAAGCGATTGGCGTTAGCTGGCAAGAAGACACTGAAAAAAAGTAATAATCACCTGCACGATGTAGCGGAGTTAGATGAATTAAGCTCAAAACACCGCCTTTTTTATTCTCACTGACGACAGTAGAAAGGGCAATGACTTAAAATGGAGTATTAATGGGTAGAGAATGGATAGTAAAAATACCCATGTGTTCATTAAAAGCGGCTTGGGTTATGCACAAATAAAGCAGGAGAAGTGGGTTAAACCTGTTGCAAGGATAGAAATGACTGGCAGTGATGTTCAGAAATAAAAACAACAGATTTAACCCGTTACTAAAATATTACTCAGTAATGTTGATTAACCAGCCGTCATTGCCTTTGCAGTTGCTTGGGCTTTCGGCGGTGATATTAATGCGGGCAGTGGTGGCTTTTAAATCGGCGGGTAACGTGCCGCTGACTTCATAACCTTGGTTTTTAGGCGTTATTGTTACCGCTACGGGTTGTTTTTTGATGTCTACGACGATGCTTTTGGGATTGGTGTCTGCCGAGGCGGTAAAAGAAAACGCTGATTTTGGTGCGGCTGTTGCTTTATCGGCGGGGGTAAAGTCACTGAAATGCGGTTTGGTGCAGGATTTGGAACTGCTACTGCTGCCGTAGGCAAATACTTGTGCAGACAGTAGCGTTAAGCCGAGTATGCAAAGCAATTGGATGGTTTTCATGGTTGATCTCCTAGTATTATTATGAGGGTGTTGATGACGGCACGTTTTTTAACAGTCCGTAAATTGTGTTATACAGTTTTTTTTGCACTCCTACCATCGTGAGAATGAACTGCCGACTGCTTTGTTTGCACTGCCAATAGAGTACAATTGACCCTAGGCAATGACTGAGCAAGCCATGCGTTAAAAGACACGCATGGAAAACGTTGATAGTATTTTCGGATGATGCCGCAGTCAATTACCCAGACATAAATAACGCTAGTTTGACCTGTTATCTATTTTAATTAACAATGCCACCCTTTTTATCCGTCATCTTATGAACAACACAAACATTTATTCGCTTGCGGTCGC
>JAUYBJ010000225.1 GCA_030693155.1 Methylococcales bacterium | reverse complement strand
ATTTCAATATTGTTGTTCATGTTGAAACGGAAACCAGACCAACGGCAGGCGGACAAGTTGGCATTGATTTAGGACTGAAAACCACGGCAACTTGTTCAAATGGCGACAGCTTAGCAAGACAGGATTGCTACCGAAATCTGGAATTAAAACTGGGCAAAGCACAACGCGCTAAAGACAAAAAGCGCGTTAAAGGCATTCACGCCAAGATAAAGAACACCCGCAAGGACGCAATCCATACAACACCAAACTATTTTGAAAAAGAAAACAGTTTAATCATCGTTGGCAACGTCAGCAGTCAGAAACTCGCAAAAACCAAGATGGCGAAGTCCGTTCTGGATGCAGGCTGGTGCATGATAAAAACACAACTTGAATACAAGTCGATAGCGACGCAAGGCGTGTTTGTAGAAGTCAACGAAAGCTACACTACCCAAACCTGCTCGTGCTGTGGCTTGATTAGCCAAAGCAGTCCGAAAGGTAGAACAGGTTTGCGAATAAGAGAATGGACGTGTGCCGAGTGTGGCACGACGCATGATAGAGATATTAATGCGGCAAAGAACATTCTCGCGCTTGGGCATAAGCGTCTGGCTGTAGGAATCCCCGTCCTTTAGGGCGGGTGAGGATGTCAAAGATAAATGCGCGGTTCGACTGCTAAATTTCCACTATAACTTCAAACTGCAAACACTGATTCCCTGATAATGTGTTGATAACCAATAAGAGCGTGGGATAATCATTAATAAATAACGAATAGGCATTCATCATGTTGCAAAACCGCCTTATTGTTCTGTTGTTGCTGTTGATTTTATTGCCGACGCTGGTCGTGGGTGCGATGGCGTATCGCTTGTCGTTTGATAACATCCGCGACGAGCGTATCAAAATTGTCGGGCGTGTTGCCGAAAGTCGCCACGAGCAACTCAAACTGGTTTTACAGCGGGCGAACCATCGAACCAACGCCTTTTTGTCGGATGTGCTGGTCAAATGCGTTGCCGCAGACCAACTCCGTCAAGCCTGTGCAACTGGGCTGATAAATGATTATTTGCACACCGAGGGAGCAACAGGTGCATTATTGTTTCGGCGCGGGGCAACGGACGGCATCAGCATTGCTGAACCCCCGCTGTCAATCGCCGAACTGGGCGAATTTCAGCCTGACCAACTCGCCCGCTTCAGCAAACAAACGCCCAATCAGTCGCCTTTCTACTATGTCATCGCAGGTAATGCCAAGTTATCGTGGCAACTGGCGGTAACGTACCCCGTCAGCCTGATTCAGCCACTCTTTGTTAAGCATCCTGATCTGGGCAAATCAGGTGAAACCTTCCTCGCCGACAGCAACGGCTTCTTTATTACTCAGGCCGCCTATCCAGCCGCACAAGGCTATAGCCATCCTATCTCAGTACAACCGATGCAGACCTGTTTGAATCGACAAAATACCGAGCTATTGGATCTGGATTATCGCGGCGAGTCCGTTATCCACGGTTTTCGCTACATTCCTGAAATTGGCGGCGGTTGCATCATGGCACATATTGAACAAGCTGAAGTCTTTGCACCGTTGCGCAAACTGGAAAAACAACTGGCGGTGGCAGTGGTGTTATTTATTCTACTGACTGCCTTGATTGCAAGGACACTGGCGCGGCGCATTATCAACCCTATTATTCGCCTTACCAACACTGCGCGGCGTATTCAGGATGGCGATCATTCCATTCGTGCCGAAGTGACAGGAGATGATGAAATTGCCGAACTGGCAAGTTCCTTTAACCACATGACCGATGCCCTGTCTGATGCCCAGCACAATCTGGAAGCCAGAGTCGAAGAGCGCACCCAAGCATTGCGCACCAGTCAGGAGCGTTACATACTGGCGGAACGTGCGGTTAATGACGGCATCTGGGACTGGAATATTCTGACGCATGAATACTATCTATCGCCGCGCTGGAATAAAATTCTTGGTTATGAGGAAGGCGAACTGCCCAATGTCGAAGCCATTTTCTTTGATTTAATTCACCCCGACGATAAAGCCTCTGCCAGTGAAGCCTTTCGTCGCCATTTACAAGACAACGAACGCTACTGCACCGAATTGCGCTTGCGCCACAAAGACGGCAGTTATCGCTGGGTACTGGATAGAGGTGAAGCGATACGCGACAGCGAAGGTCAGCCCGTGCGCATGGTCGGTTCTATTACTGACATTACCGAACGTAAAGCCGCCGAAGCCGAACTGCTGAAATACCGTGAACATCTGGAAGAACTGGTCGCTATCGCCACCGCCGAAGTCAAAGCAATCGTACAAACAGCGGTAAACGGCGTTATTTCCATTGATGGCAGCGGCGCAATCCGCACCTTCAACCCTGCGGCGGAACGGTTATTCGGCTGGAGCAGTGATGAAATTATCGGCAAAAATGTCTCGGTGTTGATTCCAGAAGCTGAGAATGCCACACATGACAGCCATATACGGCATTTTCTGGCGACCAACCAGAGCAGCATTATCGGCACAGAGCGCGAAGTAGTTGCCCAGCGTAAAGACGGCAGTTATTTTCCAGTCAATCTCGCCGTCGGTCACGGCATTATTTCCGAGGGCAGACATATTTTTGTCGGTTTCGTGTCCGACATTACCCTGCAAAAACAGGCGGAACAGGAACTGAGACTTGCCAAAGATGCCGCCGAAACCGCCACCAAAGCGAAAGCCAGTTTTCTCGCCAACATGAGCCACGAAATTCGTACCCCGATGAATACCATCATCGGCTTTGCCGAAGTCGTTCTGCAAGATAAAAACCTGTCTCAGGACACCCGCAAACACCTCAATACCATCCTCAGTTCGGGTAAACATTTGCTGAATGTCATTAATGATATTCTCGATTTTTCCAAAATCGAAGCGGGCAAAATCCAGCTGGAAAATGTCTGTTTCAATTTACCCCATGCGGTGCAGGAAGCCCTGCAAGCGGTATGGCTGCGTGCGTCTGAAAAAGGGCTGCATATCGAGCTGAAAATTGAAGCGGGTTTACCGCAATATTTTGTCGGTGATCCCCATCGCTTGCGGCAAGTGCTGTTAAATCTGGTGGGCAACTCCGTAAAATTCACCGAATCAGGCGTGATTACCGTTGTTATCGACAAAGGCGACGGTACAGATAGGGTACATTTTGCCATCAATGATACGGGTATCGGCATGACTGCCGAACAAACCGCCCGAATTTTTGAATCCTTTTCTCAAGCAGATACCACCACCAGCCGACGGTTCGGCGGCACAGGCTTAGGTACTACTATCAGCAAACAACTGGTGGAGATGATGGGCGGACGTATCTGGGTGGAAAGTACACTGGGCGTGGGTTCTACCTTTCATTTTACCGTGCATTTGCCCGACACCACTTTTCAGGAAAGCTGCCTGTATCAGGCGCAGACTGAGCATAAAATCGAGTATTTTTCCCCGCGCAGTTTCAATGTATTACTGGCAGAAGACATCGAAGCCAATGCCACACTGGCTATTTTGCGCCTTGAACAGCAAGGGCATCAGGTCACTTGGGTTAAAAACGGTCATGAAGCGATAGACGCATTCACCAACAATCATTACGACCTGATTCTGATGGATTTACAAATGCCCGTGCTGGACGGCATCAATGCCACAAAGCGCATTCGTCAACTGGAAACAGGCGGCGACAGTCGCATTCCCATTGCGGCACTGACCGCCAGTGTCTTGCAGCATGAACGGGAAGAATGTATGCAGGCAGGCATGGATGCCATCATCGGCAAACCGATTAATATCGATGAACTGCTGGAACACATGGAAATACTGGTTGCCAAAGGGGCAGGTACAGTACGCACCATTATCAAAGTGGAAAATAAGCCGCAGACGGTTATTGATTTTAGCTCGTTACTGACAGTCTCCGACACCGCCAACGCACTGGCAACGTGGCGCGATCCGCTGGTTTATGCCACCGCGCTGCTTCATTTTGCCAATGAACGCACCGACGATGCCAAGCAAATGCAGCGGCTGTTTACCGAAAACCCAAACGATACCGAAGCCGTGCGCCGCATGACGCACGCGCTGAAAGGCGTGGCGGGTAATCTCATGTTGCGGGACGTTTTCCCGTTAGCAACCGAACTGGATACCTGCCTGAAAAGCGGCGATGTTCAGCGCATTGCTGAACAATTAACCGCGCTGGATACCGCGCTTAACACAGCCGCAACCGCTATTTTGCAATTACAATTACCCGCACAACACCCTAATAATTCAGCAGAACCATTAGCCGCCGAACAAATCCGCGCACTGTTGCAGCAATTATTGACGGCATTGGATACCTTGAATCCCGACAACATCGAACCGCTATTACAACAACTCGCGCCCTCTATTGATGAATACGGATTCAACATCATCCACCGTCAAGTTGATAATTTTGATTTTGACAGCGCGAAAACCGAAGCGCGAAAATTACTGGCACGGTTCACCGCCCCTCTCGATGGAGATACACCATGAAAGACAGCTACAAAGTGCTGGTCGTTGACGACGAACCCAATAATTTAAAAGTCCTCCAGCAAATTCTCAAAGATTACTTTCAGCTTATTTTTGCCATTAACGGTGAAAAAGCACTAGCGGCGGCAAAAGAACATCATCCCGACATTATCCTGCTCGACATCATGATGCCTGATATGGATGGTTATCAGGTCTGCCAACACCTCAAAGCCGACCCGATAACCGCCAGCATTCCTGTGATTTTTGTCACCGCCATGGGTGAGCAAGAAGATGAAGCGCGTGGCTTTGATGTCGGCGCGGTTGATTACATCCAAAAACCCGTGTCCGCGCCTATCGTACTGCGCCGGGTACAAACCCACCTTTCCTTGGTGCGCGTTGACGAACTGGACAAACTGGTACACGCAGCCATTAAAATGCTCGGTGAAGCAGGACACTATAACGACACCTGCACAGGAGAACACATCTGGCGTATGGCAGCCTATTCCGCCGCGCTTGCTCGCGCCGCCGACTGGACACCCGCGCAGGTTGATATGATTGAACTTGCCGCCGCCACGCACGACACAGGCAAAATAGGCATTCCACACGCCATCCTCAAAGCAGGACACAGCCTCAATGCCGACGAGTGGGAAATTATGAAAACCCACGCGCAAATCGGTTATGACATTCTCAGCAAAGCCGACAACCCCGTCTTTAAAATGGCGGCGGACATCGCCCGTTATCATCATGAAAAATGGGACGGCAGCGGCTATCCGCTGGGACTGGCAGGTGAAGCCATACCCGAAGCGGCGCGTAT
>JAUYBJ010000203.1 GCA_030693155.1 Methylococcales bacterium | reverse complement strand
CTTTATCCATCCCTATCGCCGCCCGACACTGCCTTTCTGTTTTTAAATAAGATAATCCCAATTTCATAGCCGTTTATTAGTCCTGTTTTATTGATAATAGTGATTATCTATTCTTATTTATTCTGGTGCAACAAGTCTATTAAAGTTTGCATCCGCTGCTGTGCCTGTTCAGGGTCTTCGGGTATGGCTTTATTAAAATACGCCAGACCACGATTAGCGGTGATGATTGCCTGATTGAAATTGCCGAATGAGGATAAGGAAGTGGTTTGTTCCGCCAAGGCTTCGGCTTTGTCAACATCACTGGTCGCGTGGTCTATCAATTGATTCAGCAACGCTTCCGATTCCTCATAACGTCCACAGATTAAGTCGGTTTTTGCCAGACGTTGATAGAGTCGAAACGTTAGCTGATAGGCAGTTTCCCAGCAATCGTCAGGCAGATAATGATGGGCATGACGAAAAAAATCATTCGCCGCATGACTGGCAAGGGCATCCAGAGCTTTATTGCCTGCCTGAAAATTAATATCCACCAGTTGATAGCGCATGGTTTCTTTGGTTTTATCCTCATTAAAACCGCGCCATTTAGCCACTAAATTACTGTGTGTCTCCTCATTGATAACACTTGGATAACCGCGATTAAGATGGGTGGCAATAGTGAATAAATTATCCTGCGCGGCTAAATTTGCGCCTTCGGGTAGTGCATTCAATAAACGATTGCCGATACGCCAATGAATGGCAATACGTTCTTGTGTATCGACTTGTTGCAATATCGCTTCCTGAACACGGTCATGGACAAATTGTAAATCGGCTTTGTTTTCCAGCAACAGCCCTAAACTCAATACTTGTTTTAAATGTTCAAACAACTGTTCTACGTCCATATCAACCACTAAACTAACATCTTCAGCAGTAAAACGATTACCCATGCAGGCGCAGTAATTAAGAATATGCAAGGTGGCGGGGGGTAATTTTCGCACTTTGGAGCTGAATAATTCCACAACGCTATTCGGCATTTTCGTGTTACGAATTTTTACCATATCCCAACACCAATACTGTTTGCCATTGATATAGAGCAAATCTTCGTTGTACAGCCACGCCAGACTTTCACTGACAAACAGCGGATTACCTTCGGTCAGGTGGGTGGTAAATTGCGCTAAATTAACCGTTGATTCTAAAGGCGAATCCAGAATATACGCCACCATCTCATGACAATCATCTTCATTCAAGGCTTCCAAACGAATGTCCTGCAATGCACCTTCCTGTTGTTGGATAGTGCGAATTAATTTAGTGAGCGGATGGCTGGCATTGACTTCGTTATGACGGTACGCGCCGATAAAAAATAAATACGGATGTTCCTGAGGATTGATAAACAGGTTTTGTAAAAAATCAAAAGTCGCGCTATCGCACCATTGCAAATCATCAATGAACAACACTAAAGGATGCGCAGCACTGGCAAGAGACGATAAAAACCGCCCGAATAAATTATTAAAGCGATTACGGGCTTCCACAGGGGGTAAATGGGCGATTTCGGGTTGCGTGCCGATAATAAATGCCAGTTCTGGCACGACATCAATAATCACATTGCCGTCATGCCCGACAGCGGCAAGAATTTTGCGCTGCCATTCGGCAACTTGCGTATCACTTTCGGTTAAAAAAGTCCGCATCAGATTGCGCAGAGCTTGAATCAGCGAGCTATAGGGAATATTTTTTTGATATTGATCAAATTTACCCGAGGTGAAATAGCCGCGATTGCTCACCAAGGGTTTTTGTAACTCCTGAATCAGACGCGTTTTACCTATGCCCGATAGAACAGAGATAAAAACGGAGCGAAAATCACCGATAATCACCGCCTCATATTCACGCTGAATCAGCGCACATTCGGTGTGCCGCCCGACCATTTTGGAAATGAAAATAACGCGCTTGCTACGGTCATGTAGCCCCACAGGAAAAAAACTCACCGTGCCGTTTGCCAGATAATCATCACGGCAACGCAATAAATCCGCTAATAACCCTGCCGCACTCTGATAGCGTTTTTCGGGGTTTTTCAGTACCAGTTTAACAATAATGTCGCTTAATTGTTCAGGAACAGCGGGGTTTATTTCATGGGCTTTCGGGGCTTCTTCTGCTAAATGCGAATGGATCAGCTCCAGTGGATCAGTGGAAAAAAACGGCAGTTTTCCTGTCAGTAGCTCATAAAACACAATGCCCACTGAATATAAATCAGTAGAAAAATCCACCCGATAATTAATGCGCCCAGTCTGCTCAGGCGAGGTATACGCCAGTGTGCCACGGACAAATTCAGTGTCGTAAATAAAATGACTGACATCCCGAATATCTAAGGGTGTGATGAAATCGGTCAGGCGTAAAATCAGCGTATTGGATTGAACTAAGATGTTATGCGGTTTAACGCCGCCGTGGGTAATACCCGCCTCATGCACCGACTGTAAAATATCTGCCAAGGTGCAAGCGATAGTAAAAAAATCGGGCAGGATGACGCTGTTTTGTTGCGCCATCCACACATTCAACGGCTGTCCTGCAAACCACGGCTGGCTGGACGATAAACTGCATATCGCTACAGACTTCCAATGATAAGGGCGTACAGGCACGGGGATCATGCAGCACTTTCAACCGTTCAATTTTTTGCCGCAAATGGCGAGACTGATCGTCCCAGCAGGATAAAAATTTCAGCAGTTTCAATATCAGCGGCGTATCAGGCTGGCTTTTGTAATAGCCTTTGTACACCAAGGTTTGCAAACTCTCGCCGAGTTTTTCACTGAGTGCGTAAGATTGTAATTCAGGTAACTCTGGCATAAACAATACCTCCGCGTGAAAAATGGCTTGAATACGATGTTCATCATAGATAGATAAACGACAGGAGTCCATTCGCTTTAACGGCTTTATGCACACATAAAGTTATTCACATTTTTTGTGGATAACTCTGTGGATAACCCCCTTTATTTATCGCTTAGTATCGGTTTTTATTACAGTTTTGTTAAATTGTATAAAAAATCGACAATTTGCGAAAAATACCAAGTATCAATGACTTACAATTATAATAGTCTTTTGAAAAACCGCTGCTAAGTGTTTGATTCTTGCAGTTAGTCACATTAATGCGCTGATTGTCATCCTGTTGGATAATTTCATTTTTCAAAACGCCAACCGTGCAGAGTATAATTAAGGTTGTTCATATAGCGTGCTTTTACAGCCTGTTCCTCATTAACTTCACTACAATAACTTCATGTCTATCAATAACGATACTATCTTACCTGCGAATTTTATTCGGCAAATCATCGCCAATGATTTACAAACCAACAAACACAACGGCAAAGTTGCCACCCGTTTTCCGCCTGAGCCGAACGGTTATCTGCATATCGGTCATGCCAAATCCATTTGTTTGAATTTCGGTACTGCTATCGAAAACAACGGCACTTGTAATTTGCGTTTTGATGATACCAATCCCGAAAAAGAAAGCATTGAATACATGGAATCCATCGAGCGTGATGTGCAGTGGCTGGGTTTCCAATGGGCAGGACTGCATCACGCTTCCGATTATTTCGAGCAACTGTATCAATATGCCGTGCAGCTGATTGAAAAAAACTTGGCTTATGTCGATGATTTAACCGCCGAACAAATGCGCATGATGCGCGGCACCTTGACCGAAGCGGGTAAAGAAAGTCCTAATCGTCACCGTCCCATTGCCGACAATCTGGATTTATTTGCGCGTATGCGTGCAGGTGAGTTTGCCGACGGTCAGTATGTATTACGCGCCAAAATCGACATGGCTTCACCTAACATCAATATGCGCGATCCCGCGCTGTATCGTATCCGCCGTGTACATCATCACCGCACAGGTGATGCGTGGTGTATTTATCCGATGTACGATTACACCCACTGTATTTCTGACGCAATCGAAGGCATTACCCATTCTTTATGTACGCTGGAATTTGAAGACCATCGTCCACTCTATGATTGGGTGCTGGACAACATCGACATTGCTTGTCATCCACAACAAATTGAATTCGCCCGTTTGCAATTGGAATACACCATTGTCAGCAAGCGTAAACTCAACCAACTTGTGATGGAAAAACACGTCAACGGTTGGGATGATCCGCGTATGCCGACCATTGCAGGTTTACGCCGTGCAGGTTTTACCCCCAAAGCCATTCGTGATTTTTGTGAGCGCATCGGCGTGACCAAACAAAACTCGTGGATAGAAATGGGCGTACTGGAATACTGCATCCGCGAAGACTTAAACGAAAATGCCTTACGAGCTATGGCAGTGTTACAACCTCTGCGCGTGGTGATTACCAATTATCCCGATGACCAAGTGGAAAATCTGGAAGTCAGCAATCACCCGCAACGTCATGAACTCGGCAAACGCATCGTACCGTTTTCTAAAGTCATTCTGATTGAACAGGATGATTTTGCCGAAATTCCACCACCTAAATACAAACGCCTGATTGAAAGTGGCGAAGTCCGTTTACGCGGTTCTTATGTGATTCGTTGTGATGAAGTCATCAAAGATGCAGACGGCAACATTATTGAATTGCGTTGCAGTTATGATACGGAAACCTTAGGCAAAAATCCTGAAGGGCGTAAAGTGAAAGGCGTGATTCATTGGGTGTCAGAAGCACATTCACAACCCGCTGAAATACGCTTATACAGCCGTTTATTCACCGTGCCGCAACCTGACAACGAAGACAATTTCTTGGATGCGATTAACCACGATTCTTTGGAAGTGTTAAGTGATTGCCGCGTTGAAGCCAGTTTAGCCGCTGCCAGTGTCGAGAACCGCTATCAGTTTGAACGCACAGGCTATTTTTGCTTGGATGCGGTTGATAGTGTTGCTGGTAAGTTAGTATTTAATCGCACTGTGACACTGAGAGACGGCTGGGTTAAGGATTAATGTTTCACTCAAACCTGCGCGGTTTTTAAAACCTGACAGGTTTATTTATACAGTCGAACTTATTGGCATGAACTTACTATGAATTATGAAAATTTAAACTTTAAAGTTCCTATGGAATCTGATGATTATGAGCAATGCTCAAATTTTGTTGTTGATTCTGTTGATAAAATTATTAGTGACGCAATGGATACGGGGCGTAATAAAATTATTATTAATACCAATTTAAAATTGGGTATACCAATGGAAAACGTCAATAAAATAGCAGGACCTTTTATTGAAGCATGGGCTTATGAAGTTTTTTATGAAGCCTTGGAAGATGAAAATAATTGTTATGAATTAGTCAATGTTGAAGCTGGAGAGCGACTAAACATGGCTGATATTATTTTACAATTTAAAAAAGAGCGAAAAAGACACTCTGTTGTTACCGCTAATGTTGATGTAAAAGCCACCTCAAAAGATATTAAAGATAGTGGTAAATCTCCTAATATAACCTCATTTTGTCGAATTAGAACAGCTTATATTAAAGACCCAGACTATATTTTCATTATTTTATCAATAAAACACCGCGTTTATAGTACCAAAGAGGTAACAACGGAAATGATGATGGGAATTATGGAAGTCGTTGATTTTAAATCGTATGATTTAAAATATATCTCAGATACTGACATCAGCTATAACCCAGCATTAGGAACTGGGCAAATTCAAATTAAAGACATTCATTATGTAACTCATCAAAAACATTCTACATGGGAGTTTTGTCAGTTATTAGATAAAAAATGTATTGCTTCAAAAAAGGGTTTTCCAATATGGCTGGAATACGCTAAGAAAAACAGCTGGATTAAAGAATGACACAATTAGATATTCGCAACGGTGATGCACTGGTACTTTTTCGGAAAATAGCTGATGAAAGTATTGATTTAATAATTACTGACCCACCTTATAATTTAGGTAAGGATTATGGAAATAATCATGACTTAAAAGGTTTTGATGATTATATGGATTTTACTAGGTCATGGCTAAGTGAAGCTAAACGAGTATTAAAACCTACAGGTACAATTTATGTATTTATGGGCGTGCGTTTTATTTCTTATTTGTACACTGTTTTAGAGCAAGAATTAAAAATGTTTTTTAATAGTTGGGTGGTATGGCATTACACTCAAGGCATGGGAAAAACTAAAGGTTTCTCACCGCGACATGACGATATTTTAGTATTCAATAAAAGCAAAGATTTTATTTTTAATTTAGATAATATTCGCATTCCACAAAAATACTATCGCTCTCGTAATAATATGCGCGGAGCAAATCCCAGTGATGTATGGCAGTTTTCTCATGTTCATTATTGTAACCCCAATAGACAAGACCACCCTACTCAGAAACCCGAAGGCTTATGTGAGCGTATGGTATTAGCGTCCAGTAATGAAGGCGATTTAATACTAGACCCTTTTTCGGGGAGTGGTACAACATTGCGTGTTTGCCAGCAGTTAAATAGAAATGCCATAGGTTTTGAGCTTAATCCAGATTATGTTGCTATGACTCAGCAACGATTAGCTATGCCTTTTGATGGTTTTGATAGTATCGACCCCAGAATGGAGCGTGTCCCTAATGATTTAAGACAGCAAGATATTCGTCATGAATATCTTAAAAATCATGTTAATTGGTTTTTAATGAATCATGAAAATGCACTGGATACATTTAAAAAATCGGTTAAAGAAAAATATGGTGATGATGTTGCTGTAAAAATAGTACATTCGGAACAATATGAGCTTTTTAGTTAGTATATAAATACCTCATTCTATTAATCGTAATCGTAATCGTATTTTCTATAACTGTATATCGAGATTCTATGCAACTCAAAACACTCACCAACCAAACCATCGCCTTGGCAGGCATAGCGCAAGCGGCCGCCTTGGTACATCAACTTGCAACCACGGGTAAGGCAGATAACGCCGCATTGGAAGCCAGTATCAGCAGTGTGTTAAAGATAGATGCTGACACGGTGCTGGATATTTACGGCGGACTGGATAATCTCAAACTGGGCTTGGATCAGCTGAGCGGACAGATGACAGGTTATAAAATCGCCGAGCCACAACAGGCGCGTTATTGTGCTTCGCTGGTATTTTTAGAAAATCGCTTGGCGAAAGAGCCGCAAATGCTCAACATTATTCAAACGGGCATTATTAAAGCGCAGATTCAAGCGGATCAATTTGGATTACTGCATGAAAATGTACTTGCCAATTTGGGCGGTTTGTATCAGGAAACGCTCAGTAATTTGCAGCCGCGCATCATGGTCAACGGCAATCCTGATTATTTATCGCGCCCCGATATTGCCAATAAAATCCGCGCCTGTTTATTAGCAGGTATTCGTTCGGCGTTGTTATGGAAACAATGCGGCGGGACGCGCTGGACATTTTTGTTCAGTCGTAAAAAAATGCAAACCGAGTTAGAGCAGTTAGTAAAACAGGTGCGGTAATGACAACTTTAATCAGTGCCAAGCAACTCACCCGTTATTACGGCAAGCACTGCGCCGTTAATAACGTCAGTTTTGAATTGGAAAAAGGGCAGATAATCGGCTTTTTAGGCGTGAATGGTGCGGGTAAAACCACTACGCTGCAAATGTTGTGCGGCAATCTCGCACCCAACAGCGGCGAGATTGTTATTAATGGTTTTGATATGCAGACACAGCCTAAAGCCGCTAAACGTAGTTTGGGTTATGTACCTGATACGCCGCCGTTGTATAAAGAACTCAGTGTGCAGGAGTTTTTACGCTATTGCGCTCAGTTGCATGGCGTGCCGAAAGCCGACATTGCCGCCGCCATCAAATTGGCGGAAACACGTTGCGGTTTGACCGAGGTTAGCGAGCGTTTGATTGGTAATCTGTCTAAAGGTTATCAGCAACGTATCGGTATCGCGCAAGCCATTTTGCATAATCCCGATGTGATTATCCTCGATGAACCGACGGTGGGGCTTGATCCGTTACAAATCATAGAAATTCGTAGCCTGATACGCGAACTGGGGCAGAATCATGGCGTTATTTTTTCTACCCATATTTTGTCCGAAGTACAAGAATTGTGTACCGATGTGCTGATGATTCTGCAAGGGAGTTGCGTGTTGAAGGCGCGGATTGCCGATTTACCTGCGGAAAAATCCTTGGAAGCCTTGTTTATTGAGTTGATGCAAATGCCACCCGTGGGGGATGTATGACTATGATTTTCACAATCGCCGCACGCGAATTTAAAAGCCTGTTTTTATCGCCGTTGGCGTGGACGATATTAGCTATTTTGCAATTCATTTTGGCGTTTTTATTTTTAACGCAGGTGGAAAATTTCACCATGCTGCAACCGCAACTGGCGACCATGGAAAACGCACCCAGTTTGACCGATATAACGGTTACGCCGTTGTTCGGTAATGCAGCGATTATTTTATTATTGGTTACGCCGTTATTAACCATGCGTTTGATTTGTGAAGAACGCCGTAATAAAACCCTGACGCTGTTATTGTCCGCGCCGTTGTCCAACGTGGAAATTATTATCGGTAAATACTTGGGCAGTTTGGGTTTGTTAGCCACGATAGTGGCGTTGATTACCGTGATGCCGTTATCGTTGCTGATAGGCGGTACGCTGGATTTCGGCAAATTATTTGCCAATGTACTGGCGTTGTTGTTGCTATCTGGCGCGTTTGCTGCCATAGGCTTGTTTATGTCCTGTCTTGCCAATCATCCGACGGTTGCCGCAATGGGGGCGTTTGGTGCGTTGTTCGTGTTGTGGATTTTGGACTGGTCGGCAGGGTTAGCCGATAAACCCAGCGGCCTGTTTCAATACTTGTCGATACTCAGGCATTTTCAGGCGATTCAAAGCGGTTTGCTGGCGACTTCCGATGTCAGTTATTTTCTGTTGTTTATCAGCTTGTTTTTACTGCTCAGTGTGCGTCGTCTGGATAAGGAACGGTTACAAAAATGAAACTACCTCCGCGCTTGAAAAATTCCCTGCTGACCTTGGTATTAGTCGGCTTATTGGGCGGTTTGGCTGCATTGACACAGCGTTTTTCTGCACAAATCGACATAACTGGCAATGCCAGTAATACGCTGTCTGATGCGTCAGAAAAAGTGTTGAGCAATCTGCCCGATAAAGTACAAATCACCGCGTATCTGAAAAAAGACGCAATCATCAGGCGGCAAATTGAACAGCTGATAGCCCTTTATCAGGATCACAAAGCCGATATTACACTAACGTTTATTGATCCTGCTTCCATCCCCGAAAAAACCCGTGAATTAAACATCGGTTCAGATGGCGGCATTATCATTGAATATCAAGGACGCATGGAGCGTTTGATTTTTATTGATGAAGCCACGTTGACCAATGCCTTATTACAACTGGCAAATGCCAATGAACGCTGGGTATCATTTTTAGCGGGACATGGCGAGCGTGTTGCTAATGGCATTGCCAATTTTGATTTCGGCACCTTCGGTAAAGCTCTGGATCAGCACAAAATCAAAGCACAATCGCTGAATCTGGGAACTGTACAGGCGATTCCTGATAATTCCAATTTGCTAGTTATATCTGCGCCCGCCGTGCCGTTAATGGCGGGTGAAATTACACTGCTTAAGCAATACATCGACAAGGGCTGCAATCTGTTCATATTGACCGATCCCAATAATGCCCATTTAGCCCCGTTGCTGGATTACCTCGGCATTCGTGTGTTGGCGGGTACGCTGGTCGATGGGCAATCAAAACTGTATGGCATTGATGATCCGAGTTTCGTACTGGCGAGTGAATACAGCAAACATCCCATTACCAAAGGCTTTCAAACGATTACTGTGTATCCTGTGACTGCCGCGCTGGATTCTGATTTAACCAGCCCATTTAAAGCCGAGGTATTGCTCAGCAGTGCCAAACAATCGTGGACAGAAACCAGTCCCGTATCAGGCAAAATCCGTTTTGATGCGGGTGGCGTGGAACGCGCAGGGCCGTTGAATTTTGCTTACGCGCTGACTCGTAAGGTCAACGATATTGAACAACGCATTGTCGTGATCGGTGATGGTGACTTTTTATCCAACACTTATATTGGCAATGTCGGTAATCTGGATATGGGGTTACGCATGGTCAATTGGCTGATTCATGACGATAAATTCATTGATATTCCTGCTAAAACCACACCTGACAGCAAATTGCAGTTAAGCAATACCACGATTGCCGTACTCAGTTCCGGCTTTCTGATTGTGTTGCCCGTGTTGCTGCTGGGTATGGGATTCTGGGTGTGGCGCAGGCGTAATCGGCGGTAATATGTGTTGTGCTTGCCCTGATAATTGTTGTTATTTACTGATGTTACGCAGCCCTTAATTTTTGCAATTCTTCACAAGCCAACTGGTTTGCCTTGATGAAGAGCCTGGTACGCAATGCAAAATGATTGGTTTTGTGTTTTATCTTCAAGCATTCCAGCTTGAATACCGCATAAATAGACATAAAAATATGGTTTTTTTGTGTCATGATTGTGCGGGT
>JAUYBJ010000193.1 GCA_030693155.1 Methylococcales bacterium | reverse complement strand
CTCCCTCCAACATCGCCGATAATCCAGTTGCGGTAGTGAATCCGTTAGTGCATATCAAGTAATCAGTGTATATAGCTAAATTTTCTCTGTTCATCTTTTAATAGTACGCTTTCGGGGCGAGGTGTGCGTAACATCAGTTATATAAAAAGAGTATGTACGATTATTTTCCGCCCTCTAATTCCACAATCAGCTGCTCTATTTCTTTATTGTTGGGTAGTGCCTCAGCGGCTTTGCGGGCATAAAGCAATGCCG
The DNA here is from genome assembly GCA_030693155.1 of Methylococcales bacterium. Taxonomy (GTDB): domain Bacteria; phylum Pseudomonadota; class Gammaproteobacteria; order Methylococcales; family Methylomonadaceae; genus UBA4132. The sequence continues at coordinate 5,108 of JAUYBJ010000193.1, read as the reverse complement.
TTTTGTTATCGCCTGCCTCGCGGCGCATGGAAATTAACGCGCTGAGTAGTTGCAGGTTATTGGGTTGCCGCTTATCGGCCGCTTTTAATAGCGTCAAGGCTTTATGTTGCTTACCCTCTGAATTCAGGGCGATAGCGTATACATAGACATAACGTACTTCATCGGGTGCGAGCTTAGTGGCTTTGGCAAATTGTTTGAGTGCCTCCGTTTTATCGCCCTTGCGTACCAACAGCAAACCTAGCGCGTGGTGTAAATCTGCGGCTTCGGGAATTAATGCCAAGCCTTGGCGTAACTGTTTTTCGCCGTCATCATCGCGCTGTTGTTGACGATAAGCATCGGCGAGATTGATATACGCACCGACAAACTGCGGATCCAGCGTCAGAGCGCGTTGATAAGCAGTAATCGCCTCGTCAATCTTGCCCTGCCGTAAATACATATTACCCAGATTACTGTTTTCTGCCGGCCAATCGGCATTGAGCTTCATTGCATCGTTATATTCCTGCATCGCTTTATTACGGCTTTCAATCCTGTCGGCAGCAAGTTGGTCGTCGGGTATATCGGCAAGCACTCGCGCGGCTTCAATGCGCACCCCGCGCACCGAATCATCCAGTAACGGCGACGCGGACAAACTGCGATTAATAGCATCAACCGCCTCAATCAGTCCCAGCCCTGCAATGCGCACCGACGGGTCAGTATCCTGTAATTGTTGCCGTGCAAAAATGAGCAGTTCTGGATTCATCATCGGCTTAATCAGCGTGACCGCCGTGGCGCGGACTATGGCAGGCGTGGCGGAATCTTGCGCAAGTTCAAGCAATGACGGTAAGGCTTTAATGCCGTCAATGACCCCAGCGTGTAAAGCCGTGCCGTAATGCGGACGCTCACGCCAGCCGTTGCCATACCAGTTGTCCATCGCGCCAGCTGCCCATTCGGGTTTTTGTTTTGTATGGCATTGTATACAGGCATTCGGACTGCCTAGCGTTTGTGATAAATCAGGGCGCGGTACACGGAAACTGTGATCGTGTCGTCCATCATTGACCATATAATTCTGCTCAGGCGCGTGGCAATCCATACACGCCGCGCCTTTGGAATCAGCTTTGTGCTTGTGGTGTTTTTCGGTATCAAACTTTTCGGCACTATGGCAACGAGTACACAGCGCGTTACCTTCGGCGCGTAACTTCAATGTGTGCGGCTCATGACAATCCATGCAGGTTACGCCTTGCTGAAACATTTTGCTCTGGCGAAATGAACCCCAAGTGTAATCTTCATCACGCTGTTGACCATCGGCATGATAGGTCGGTTGCGTCAACAATGATGGGCGATGCGTATCTTCCAACGGCATACTGGGCGGACTGTTTTCAACCAGCGGCAAGCGGCGTGCATGACACGCCCAGCAAGTATTCATCAGCGAGTCGTCCGCAAGTTGGTCACGGTGCGCGATGCCATCATTATTATCAGCAAATTGCCACGCGGTGTTCCAGTTGCTTTGCAGCTTGGTAGTAAAGCCTTTATCGTCGGAATACAGCGGCTGTGCGTGTTCTGCCCATTTAAGATGTTTGGATGCCGCGCCGTGACAGGATTCACAAGCAACATTGATGTCACTGAACGTGGTTTTATAGCTGTCGGTTGCAGCGTCGTAGCCTTTTTGCAAATGGGTAGAATGGCATTCGGCGCATTCCATATTCCAGTTTTGATAGCGTTTCGTCCAATGTAATTGGTCGTTGTGATTTATTTTTTCATTGGGATACAAATGAAACCACTTCTGCCCGCCGTCGGCTTTGGGGCGGCTGTCCCACGCAATACTGAGAGCCTGATAACGCCCACCGTCAAACTCAATCAAATACTGTTGTAACGGAGTCACACCGAAGGTGTATTTAATAGCGTAATCAGTCAACTTGCCGTCTTTGCCATCGGTGCGTACCATGAATTTACCGTCACGTTTGAAGAACGTCGAGACGATACCGTGATAATTGAATTTGGCATTATTAAAGTTACCCAATACCGTTTTTTCATCCGCTTCCTGCATGGCTAACTGGTGGTGCGAACCTTGCCACGCCTGAAACTCAGTTTGATGACAGTCTTTGCAACTTGCCGCACCTACATAACTCGCCGTTGTGGGGGCAGGCTCAACAGTCGCTTTAACCGCTTCTGGCGTTGGCAATGGCTCTTCTACACTGACGGCTGATTGAGACGGCGGCGCATTTAATGTCGGTAGGAACAAGTAAATACCCACCATGACTGCCACTGACAGGCAGACTGCAATCAGTAGAAAAGACCAGCGTTTAATCGCCGATTGCCTCTTCATAGGTGCGTCTGAACGGGGTTTAAACTGTGTTTTCTTGGGCGTTTTGCGGCGGGTCATTTTTGATTACTGTTTGATAGGTTATGAAACAATTTTGCCTGACACTGTAGAAAAATGTTGGGTTGCCAAAAAGACGGCAACCCAACCTACAAGACTGCTTGGCTGTTAAAGATAACATCCCTTTAAGGGATTAAGGGTTATTATCTGTTTAACAATAAGCGGTTTACTTTACTTCTTTAGTAAATTCACAGCGTTGTGTTATCAGTGGTGCTTCGGCTTTAGTACCAATGCCTTGGGCAATCAACGCAACCACTCTATCATCAGTATCATAACCGACATGAGCCGCCATTGGATTGGCCAAATCAGCCAAGCCGAAAGCATCCATGACTTTGGCAACATTGATATTAACATTGGTGATGTCGGCACACAGTCTCGAATCAATGTATTTTTCCGCAAATTCCTGTGGTATGGCATAGCTTAACAAATCATTGGGGTCACTAAAGGCAACAATGTCGGTTTCACTGAACATACGCTTTTTATAATTTGCCCCGTTAGCTTCGCAATAACTGGCATCTTGTCCAGCCACTTCAGGCGGCTTGCGTCCTAATTGCAACATCGGCAGTTGGTTGGATAACATATAAATAGGAATGCGCTTGTTTTGCAGAGCGGCAATTGATTTGCTGGTCATATTGATTTTTTTATTACCAGCGGTGTATTTTTCAGGATTTGCCAGCATTCCAACCAGCCTATCCAAACCATCGGTGACAATGCGACTGCCTAAACTGTGAGAAATAAATACATAATTATCTCTGTTGATATATTCAATCGCCTCATCATTCAAACCATTGCACATTTGTTTGCCGCTTTTGGGTAGATGCTGAAAATCCCCCGTTGTCATCCAGCAGATTGACTGCGCAAATGCCATTAAAATAGGTGTTCTGCTTTCTCCGCCATAAATAACAGGATCCGCTCCTGCATCATTACTGAATTTCTTCAATAGCTCGTTGATTTTAGCACGGCGAAAGCCGTAGTCGCCTGAAGTATCAAATGCCAGCATTTTCTTTTCTGCGCGGGTAATTTCCGACCACGTTAATTCATAAAACGTTAATTCTTGTCCATTTTTCTCATTGAGTAAATGCGTGACCCGCAAGTTGCCAAGATTTTTATCAGGTAGCAAAGGCGCGACCAGTTCAATATTTTTCTGCACAGCTGAACGCGCGTTCAAGTTTAAATCTTTGGCTAATTTTTCTAAAAATTCAGTGGTGTAGCCGGGTATATGATCGCCGACACCATGCACAAACAAGACTTTGGTGTGTTTATTCTTCTCCGCTATATTGGCTTCAATCCCTTTAAATGGCTGCCCCCACACCTTGCATTGCCTCGTATCTTCACTTTCGGATTTCTCCAGAAAAGCCTCCATCGCGCCTTTACCGAGACTGGTGCAACCCGATAATAACAACGCGATTGACAGCGATGACAGCAGACATCGCGTTTTTACAATGAATTTTTTAGCGTGCTTATTCATGTTTTTATTCCAATAGGTTGTAGCTGATAGTGAAGATTATGGCAAAAATACTACGTCATTATTAAACGATATGCTAACGGTCATTTTTACTGGGTTTTCTCAATAGCTGTACGAATACCCTGTGAGAAATCGGGCGACTTATCAAGCGTCTTGGCGACTGCATTAATATGTGCCTGTTGCTGTAATTGTTCAAAAGGGATTTTAGTATCCAATCCGCCCGATTCGTAAATATACTCAGGCACATAACCACTCAATAAAATTTTCCACGAAAACGGTAAATGTGTTGGATTAACACGCGTGTTAAACCAGATAGCAGTAGTGCAGTTATCCAGCAAGGTATTATAAAATGCTGGTTTTTCATGCAGTGCGTTGATTTGTTTTATGTATTCTAAAAACAAACGGTGTAGGTTTTCTTTAGGCGGATGTAGCGGATACAGATAGACGTTTTCAATCGGGTCTTTACGGTAATTGGTACGCAAGCGAATCACATCGCGTTCATCGGCGACAATATAAGTCAGTTCATACTGGCGAAAAAAGCCTTTAATGGTCGAATAGCCTTCACCCAGTTCCTTGCGGGCTTCAATGGAGACGGCGAGATGATTATTATCACCAAAATCAAAACTCAAAATAGTGTGGGCAATAGCAGGCTCCATCCAATACACTGCGAATAAATCGACACCAGCGAGTTTATTCAAATCAAAGGTTTTGTCGTAATAAGCGGGGGTATAGTCAAATTCACTGCGATAATCCATGTTGCGGATATTGTGGACAGTGACTAAATCACCCTCGATTGTCGCAAAAGGCAGCACAGCAAGATCCGCTTGCCATTGTCGTTCATTAGACGGCTGAACAACCAACAGCCAGCCGCTTAAAATCAGCATAAATAGCAATGAGTAACCAACTAAGAAACGATTGCGCCACTGTGGAAAGCCCAAGCTAATCAAGGTCGCCAAACCAAGCAAGCCGACTATTGTCGCACTGCCCGTTTGCACAATATCAGTATGAGAATCACCGAAATAAATCGCCAATACTGCCCAAAGTGTTGTCACTACTAACATCAATGCCAGCAACGACCATTTCATAATATGAATAAAAATAACTCACCTCTTTCTAGGTTCTGTTGAGATTTCATCGTAGCCAAATGAGTGCGGAAACGAAGCGAATAAAGCCCATGTAATTTCTGGCGAGCTTGTCAAATCGGGAAAACACTCGTCTGTAATGTTTGATTTTACCGAAAAAGCATTCAATCAAGTGACGTTCTTTGTAGACAAACCAATCACAGTC
>JAUYBJ010000109.1 GCA_030693155.1 Methylococcales bacterium | reverse complement strand
CGCTGACACTCAGTCAAGCGCAGTTAATACCCGCCATGCGGCATGATATTTGGCTATACGCGCTAAATCTTTTTCGCTTAGGGTCACTAGGCGCAAGACATTAATGTTATCTTCAATATCGGCTATTTTAACTTTGCGGGCGAGGGGATTTTGTTTGGCTCTTAGCACAAACGTCTGGTAATTTTCGCCCGCTTGTTTAGTTAAACATAACACCGCTTCCACTACGTCATCAGGAATGCCTTCTGCGCGCAGGTCGGCGGCGGTAATGTCGGAATCTTCAATCACATCATGCAGTAAAGCCACTGACATTTCATAGTCAGTGGTCATTTTTGCCATTAGTCTCAGCGGATGGTGAATATAGTCCTGTCCTGCCTTGTCGGTTTTGCCTGTGTAAGCACGCAGGGCAATCGCTAATGAGGTTTCGATGAGTGTCATAATCATGAGCCTTTGTCGGTCGGGTGTTGCTCAATAGTGTAGCAAAATACAGCTGGATTAATCCGTTTGAAAAAATCAAAAGTTGTTCCATGTAACGGGTTCGTTTAGTATTGCTGGTTGACCATAGTGTGTACCGTTCCCTGTTTTCAACTTGTTTAACGTGTAAAATGCCAGATAAAACCTTGAATACCCTGCTTTATATTGATGATGATGCACACTTGCGCTCTATGGTGGCAATGGCGTTGGAAACTATCGGCGACTACACGGTCAGGCTGTGCGCGTCGGGTGCGGAAGCATTGACATTATTGCGGCACTTTACGCCCGATATGATTTTGCTTGATGTCATTATGCCTGAGATGGATGGTCTGGAGACGCTAAAAAGAATTCAGGCACTTGAGGCGTGTAAAAATACCCCCGTGATTTTTATGACAGGTCGTTCGACACCTGAACTTATCAGCACATTCAAGCAGGCTGGCGCACTGGATATTATTGCCAAGCCTTTTAATCCGCTGCAACTTCCCAGCCATCTTCAAACGCTTTGGAATCAATATGACCAATAAACGTGCCGAGTTTCTTGAAAAGCTGAGAGCGTTGCAACAGGAGTTTGTTCATAGTCTGGTCGAGCGTCTTGCGCAGTTGAAAAACTATGAGCAACGGCTGGTACAGCAGTGGAATCCTGAGGATTTACAGCAGTTTTATATCAGTATTCATACCTTAGCAGGCTCTAGTGCAACGTTTAGTTTTAATCGCTTATCGCAATCAGCAAAGCGTCTGGAAGAAAAAATCAGCCCTTTTTTGCAGTCGGAAGCCCCGCCTTCTGTCGTTCAGCAGCAGTCAATAAAAACGGCTTTTTTATACCTTGAAAACTTGCTTGATACCATTATTACCCATTCGGAAGAGCCTTATTTGGTCGTGGATGAAGACTTATGCGCTATCGTTGACAGCATTCAGCAGGAAGAACAAACCGACGATAATAAACTTATTTTGCTGATTGAGGATGACACAGTATTGGCGCATAGCATTGCCGAGCAGATACAGGCATTCGGTTATCGGGTGAACGTGCTGCACGATAGCCTTGCTATTAAACAGTGTCTTTTACAAGAAATGCCTTGCGCGTTAATCGTGGATATTATTCTGCCAGAAGGTAATAAGGCGGGTGCTGAGGCGATTAAAAAAATTCGCGGTGATTACAAGGGCATTCTTCCGAATAATGTTCCGATTATTTTTATTTCCTGTCGCGTGGATGTCGAAGCACGACTGGCGGCGGTCAAAGCAGGCGGCAGTGCCTATCTTGCCAAGCCATTGGATATAGGCAATTTAATAGAGTGGCTGGATAAACTGGTCAATCGACAAGCAGAAGAACCTTATCAGGTGCTTATCGTTGATGATGACAAAGAAGTTGCCAGACACCATGCACTGATTCTGGAAAATGCAGGGTTTTTGACCGTTATCTGTAATGAACCGACGCAAGTATTAAAACAGATGGAAAACGGCAATACTGATTTAGTGTTGATGGATTTATATATGCCGGGTTATCGGGGCAATGAGCTTGCCAGCGTGATTCGCCAAATTGATGCGTATGCGGCTGTACCTATCGTTTATCTGTCTGCCGAACATTCCAGTGAGCTACAGGTACAGGCGTTATTGCAGGGCGGTGATGATTTTTTGATTAAGCCGATACGCGCGGAAACACTGGTGCGGATTGTTGCTTACCGAGCAATGCGGTTTCGGAAATTGCGCAATTTAATGTCCAAAGACGGTTTAACAGGTCTTTATAATCATCGCCATATTAAAGAACAGATTAGAAACGAGGTGTCCAGAGCAGGGCGGGAAGAATCCTCTGTCAGTGTGGCAATGTTTGATGTCGATTTTTTTAAACAGGTCAATGATACTTATGGGCATGGTATCGGCGATCAGGTGTTAAAAAATATGTCGCGCTTTTTAGTAGACCGTGTACGAAAAACCGATTTGGTCGGACGGTATGGCGGTGAGGAATTTGTGGTGGTATTTCCTCATACGTCCGTTGAAAATGCGGCAACAATATGTGAAAAATTGCGCAGTGATTTTGAAAAGGTACTGCATTTTTATCAGGGTGGCAGTTTTTCTGTAACGTTCAGTTGCGGCATTGCCAGCTATCCCGTTTTTGATGATCCGCAATTATTAGCTGATGCTGCTGATAAGGCGTTGTATGCGTCAAAAAATAATGGTCGTAATCAGGTCACTGTTGCAGGTCTTTAGCACTATTCAAGCATATCCAGCACCTGATTAAAATCAAACGGGCAGGTCAGATAATCATCAATCTGCGTTTGTTGTAAAATCTGTTGCATGGCAACAGCGGGGGTCTGTTTTGCAACCACAGCAATCATACGCAGTTGATTCAGCTGGCGTTGTAACACCTGCACCTGCGCAATGTCCGCCGCCAGCTGTTCGCTGTTGATGTCGATTAATAACACCGTCGCCGCGTGTTGTGTACACAGTTGCACTGCTTGTTCTGCATGGTTACAGCCGAACAGCTGAACATTGTTACAGGCGGTGAGCAGGTTGCCGAATAATTCCATATTACTCAGATCCTGATACCAATACACCAGTTGATGGTGACGTTCTTCCTGCTTATCTTGGTAAGCAATCGCTAAAGGCAGCTCGATATAAAACACACTGCCTACACTCAATTCACTGCGCACACTTAACGAGCCTTGCATTAGCCCAATCAGGTGCTTGCATTCGCTTAAGCCCACACCATGACCCTGAATTTTTTTCGCCTTATCTTTATCAAGCACGCGGGTAAACGGTTGAAATATAGTGTCCAGTTGCTGTGCGGCAATACCGATACCAGTATCTTTAATACGAATACGCAACGATGTTGCCAATACCTTGCCAGTAATGACAATACAACCGTGTTCCCGATTGTATTTAATTGCGTTATGCAGCAGATTAATCATCACCTGTTTAAATCGCTTCGCATCCGCCTGAATGCTTACCTCATTCGGCACACGATTAATCAGTGTGATGTGCTGTTGTTCGGCAATGGGTTGTAACCATGCGATACAGTCTGCAAGCGCGACACGCACGGCTAACGGTTCTGGCTGTAATGCAATATTGCCCGCTTCAAGCTGTGCCGCGTCCAGTATGTCGTTGATTAAGTTATCCATGTGCTTGCCTGCGGCTAACATTTTTACGATGCAATCACGCTGTTTGTCGGTGAGTTCGCCAAAAATATCGGCTTCTAAAAATTGCGCAAAGCCTAATATGGCGGTTAGCGGGGTGCGTAAATCGTGGGTGATGTAGGACAATAATTGACTTTTTTCTTTATTAGCCGTTTCTGCCTGCTGTTTTTTAACGTCCAGTTCTTGATACGTCTGTTTTAACAGCTCGATATTTTTATGCTGTTGTTGATACAACAAGTCGATGGTATGCCGTTCCTGTTGCACTGCTTGCCGTTGTGTAACCCGTTCGCTGACATCAAAAAATAACACATAAATATCATTGTCAGCAGGCAGAATATGAATATCAGCGGCAACACCGTTGGCAAAATTAACCGACTCGATAATAATCGGGTCTTTGTCCTGATAGGGAAGTAAACCTTCTAAAAAAATTAATTGTTCTGCCGCAGGGTCACCGCTGTGTAAATCGGTCAGACCAAAATAATCAATATGATAATGCCAATGTTTAATCAATCCGTGTGCGTCAAAATTTAAGTAGGCGAATTTATCGTTTTCTGTCCAGATGCTGTGTAAATATTGTTGTATAGCATCGGGTAATGCGTTCATAACGTTAAAACATAACTTAGCGCGTTAAACGCCGCTTCCACTTGTTCGCCACTTTTGGCACTGGTGAAAAACAGCTGTTCCTGTGGTGTGTTTAAGCGTTCGATGTGTGCGGCTGTCAGTTCCCATTGGGTGGTTAAATCATATTTATTGAGCAATACCACAAACGGTATATCACCGAGTAATTCACGAATACCGCGCTTCATATCTAATGCACCGTCGAGGGTATTCATGCGCGTACCGTCAATGACCAACAAAAATCCCGCCGCGCCGCGTAAATAGGTTTGGGAAATTTTTTTCAGACTATTTTCCCCTGCAATATCCCAGATAATCAGCTTGATGCTTAATTCATCGTTCACCGCGATTAATTTGGTGTCCATTTTGACACCGACCGTAGTCAGGTATTTTTCTGAATATTCATTGTTGACAAACCGTGCTACTAAACTGGTTTTGCCGACACCAAAATCGCCTAACAGACAGATTTTTTTTTGCAGTATTTTCATGGCTTCCTTAATTAAACAGCACGGCAAAACTGACTTTGCGCTGTGTTGTGCCTTCTTTGTTCAATTGCCCCAGTTGCGCTTTAACGTTGGTATCAATAAATACGCCGTGTTGTTGCAAATATTCCAAAACAATAGCCGCGCGTTTTTGTGCCAATACGCTATTTTTTTCAAGTGTGCCAGTAACGTCTGCTTGCCCTGTAATCAACAGATGTGGCGTTTTATTGATTGAATGGCTGAGTGCCTGTATTTGTTGCAATGCCGCTACCAGATCCGCCAGTTTCTGAGCTTGATCTTCCGTTAATTCGGTACTGGATGACATAAAATACACCGCGATATTTTTAATTTGCGTATTTAATATTTCAATCTGTTGCTGATAACTTTGCAGTTTATCGCTATCAACACCACTGACACCTGCAATAGCAGGCGTAATGATAGCCAGTTTATTAATCCACGCGTCATCGGCAATCCCTGTAATCACCAAACGGTTGTTTTCAAGGGTGAGACTGACGGTTGGCGGTGGTTGCAGCAGTTGTTTTAACCGCTGTTCTACAAACACAGGAGCTAATGATTGATAGGCTTGCCAATGACTTTGTATTTCATCTGCTTGCAAACGAGATTGTGCAATCAGCGTATCAGGGTGTTCCGAAAGCGGGTCGTATAAACCATTAATCAGCAACTGCCCGCTGTGATAATTTTGTTGCGTGATGACGATACTTTGATTGTGCTGTAACAGCCGCACATAATCCGCCGCCCGCTGTTCAAATTGCCAGTTGTCATAGCCCCAATAAGCCAACATAGCGCACAACACCATGAGCGGTACGAGGATATATTTTGGTGAAAACTCAGTTTTGTCAAGTTGCTTGCGTTCCGCCAATAAACACGCCTGCAAGTCAGGTTCGGTGACCGCTAAAGGCGCGCTATCGCCCGCAAAATTTTTCAGCAGTGCGCCATATTGCTGATGAATATCATGCAGAATAACGTCAAATTTTTCCCGCAAGGAATACGGCGCGATGCCCTGTATGACACACGCCAAGACTGCATACGAACCACGACTTAAAAATACTGTGTATTCACCGATTTCAATCATGTCCAGATAATCATCGCTATTAACCGCAAACGAATCTTTCGTAAAATCCTGAATGGCAGTGAGCATCGCCGACACTGCATCGCCGTCGCGCTGTGCATCGACATCTTCTAGCGAGACATGGTGCAGTAATAAACCTGTTTCACGGTGAATTAAAAACGCTTGTTCCACGCGATACGCCAAGGTATGGCGTAACACCACTTCCCGATACGGCAGACCGCTACGCCACGCTTCATAATGCCACGCAAACCGATGTAACGAAAAACCCTGCTCAATCGCCTGATTTAACGATTGCATCATTTGTTTCAAGGCTTCGGCAATCGACTTTTTAATGGCGGGGAAAATAACAGGGTATAACGCATCGGCATACAAGACAGGATTTTCCTGAATGGACTCAATAATACAGCTCTGCACGGTGTCACTTAGCGCACCATGCAATGCAGTTGTATCGGTTTGTTGCAGTGCTTGCGGTAACACCTGAGCGATTTTTTCGGCGTGTGCATCAGGATTGTTAAAATAAGACTCTAGTTGTCCGAGGCGTTGCTCTTCCTCTTTCAATAATAGAGTCTTTAACATCTGATACCGTTTTTGTTCGATAAGCATATCGAACGCGGCATTATCCTGCTCGATAGTATCGGCAGTTTTTTCAGTCAAATGAGCTGCCATTATGGCAACAATAGACAATCAGCATTGTTCACTGGGTTAAAACGCATCTTGTTAAATGTTGCCGCCTGCAAATAACGCGGCAACGCTGGAGCGATCCACTTTAGTTTTACGCAATATGTCCAGTTCCTTCTCAAATTGCGCGTTAGTTTCTTCGCGTAACTGTTGCAGACTACTACGCAGATTTTTAATATCTTCATGCTCTTGATTACGCAGTTTACGCATTTCATCAAGGCTTTTATTTTCCAAATCGCCTAACCGCTGACTGAGTAATTCATTGGCTTTTTTCAGCGTCGATTCTATGGAAAGCAGGCTATCATTGCGTTCTTTTTTCTCCAGACGCAATTTATCGGTTAAGGCTTCAAACTCGCCTTGTACCAAGGTTTCCAGCGAATTCATACGTTGTTCCATATCCTGACGTAAGCGCAGACTTTCTTTATTGAAACGCTCTTCCAGTGACGTAAAACGATTGTCGTATTCACGCATTTGCCCGCCAAAAATAATATCGCGGATTTTGCCGACATTCTGGCTGTTATCAGTATCTGCCGTTTGCACGACGGCGTTTTGTGCATGAGGTGTGGATTCTTCGACAGTTTCGTTTTTTTTCATGTTCATTGGGTTGTTCTCTTAGCGACAGGGGAAATTTTTCTTATAATGAATTACCATTTCTATTTTATACCAAACTCTAGTAATCGTCCGAATCACTTACATTTTGTACTTCACGACTGCGCTTTCTTTTAAATGTCCACATTCTGAGTGCGTTACCCTTAACAACTTGTTGTTCTTGCACTGATTGCAAGGCGGCAACGATAAGTTGACAGTTATTTTTTGCATCTTCCAGTGATAACAGCGGGTCTTTACCGTCTAGCACGCATTGACTGAAATGCTCGATTTCCAGCAGAAAATGATTAGCTGGCGCGAGTTGTTCCTGCTCTTGCTGTCCGTCTTCAGTCCACCATGAAATGATAGGCGTATCGGTCGGCATAGCCCACACGTTGTGGCATTTGATACCGCCTTTTGTGCCGATGATTTCATATTCACAGCGGCGAGCGCGTTCAAAACTAAAATCAAAATGGGCGAATTTTCCCTCACCAAAATCAATAATACCGCTGGTGCTAATATCGGCACCGCTGGCGACGTGTTTAGAAAATGAGGTGACAGCAACAGGTTGCTGATTGAAAAATAAGCGGGCGCAATGAATGGCATAACAACCGATGTCCCACATCGCACCGCCACCATTTTCCACGCTTTCGGCTAAGCGATACATTCTGGCAGGGCGCATCATGAAAGAAAAACTACTGCGGACGGAGCGAACTTCACCGATAAGCCCTGAGGCTATCAGTTCCTGAACTCGCGCGTGTTGCGGGTGAAAACGGTACATAAAGCCTTCCATAACCTTGACGTTATGTTCCTGTGCAGCAATATAGATAGACTCGATAGCCGCTACGCTCAACGCCATTGGCTTTTCACACAAGACGTGTTTGCCCTGTTTAATAGCGCGTAATGCCCATTCAGCGTGTTCATAATTGGCAAGTGGAATATAGACGGCATCTATATTTGGGTCACTGAGCAAGGCTTCACGATCATTGTATATTCGGACATTTTGTTGTTCGGGGGCGTATTTTTCCAGCGTTTGCGCTGCCGCATCGGCACGACGACTGGCAATAGCCACTAATTCTGCATTCGATGCACCAACAATAGCAGGCATTAAACGTTCGTTGATACGAGCCGCCCCTAAAATGCCCCAGCGTAATTTTGTTTTGTCGTTCATTCGAGTTACCTTTTTTTGTTGATGGTTCGTAATGCTGATGTTATAGCAATTACCAGCCTATAGAATCAAGCAGCGATTTTTATAATCGCTGTGCAGGTAGTCTTGAACGAGTTTTTTATAGGCTATTCTGGGCAACCTTCCAGCTTATAAATGGCATAACCTTGGGCGTTGATTTGTGCTCTCATTTCTTCAGAGGCTTCAATACTGTGACAAAAAAAACAGTTGCCTGATGTGACAGTTGCATCGGTTTCGCCGATACTTTGCAACCATTTTTGTGCATATTCCAAGGCTTTTTGCTGATCTTGTTCATCGAGTATCACATCAAAGTGTATAATCTTGCCTTTAGTTGTTTTTGCATGGGTATCAAATACATGGGATTCAGGCATGACAGCTCCTTTAAAAAGTCGGTATTGAATGTGCGTAGCAAATTAGCAAGATAATTTGTTCGCGGATAATAATAATGTCGATTCGACATCTAATAATAGGGTAGACTATATTTTGGTGTCAACTTAATTAATCACGCTCAGTATAGGTTCTATGGAAGCAGTTGATGTATTTGATTTGATTGAACGTATGACGGCATTAATTCGTTCAGAAGAGCGTAAAAAATGCGCTGAATTGGGATTGCAACCCGTGCATTTGCAAGTGCTGGACTATTTATCACGTTGTAATCGTTATAGCGATACCCCCGCCGCACTCACTAATTATTTAGGCATGACGCGGGGTACGGTGTCGCAAACTTTGTTGTTACTGGAAAAAAAAGGCTATGTAAAAAAAACCGCCGATGTCGCAGATCGGCGCGTTGTGCACCTGAGTCTGTTGCCTGAAGGCGAGACGATGTTACAACAGGCACGGCAGTCGGAATTATTTAAACAGGCGGCGGTAATTTTTAAAGAAAACAAGTTTGTGAATCATGAAATGATTTTCGTTAAAGCATTGATGGCATTGCAAAAAGCCAATCGTTCACAATCGTTTGGTTTGTGTAAAACCTGTCAGCATTTTACGACACTGCCAACAGGCTTTCAGTGTAATTTAACGAAAGAATTACTCAGTGACAGTGACAGTGAAAAAATATGTCAAGAGCATAATATTTTGTAGCAACCACAGCAGCGGTATTTTTCATGAATTCTAAAACACTTTTTGCGATTATTTTTATGATGTTCGGATCAACCAGTCACGCGGCAGAAAAAACCTTGGCACCGTGTCCCGCCAGTCCGAATTGCGTATCCAGTTTGGCGACAGACGAAGCTCATTTTATCCCACCCTTTAAAATTGTCGGGGCAATTAATGCTGCCAGTCTGGCGTTAAAAAACGCCTTATTGAGTCAAGAACGCACCGTGATAACCGAGGAAAAAGAAAACACGCTTCATGCCGAAGCAACGTCGCTGGTGTTTCGCTTCGTGGATGATATTGATGTGCTGTTGGATAGCGAGGCGCGGTTGTTTCATATTCGTTCTGCATCGCGTATCGGTCACGGGGATTTGGGTGTCAATCGTAAGCGGGTTGAACAGTTGCGTGCGCAGTTGAAAACAGCGGGCGTTATTGAATAATTAAACGGGGGATATTGTCCGTTTAAGTGTCGCTGCCCACAGATAATTTATTTTTAACTATGTGCAATCTTTATCGCTCACGGACGAACGGTAAAAAATGGTGGAGAGTATCTACAGACTTAAGTGTTGTTTAATGTGTGCGCGTAGGCTCTGTCATATTCGGGAATATGACTGTCAAACCAGCTTTTAATCAATTGGCACAATCTTTTGCTGAGTTCCAATCGCCTGCCTTGATTTTGGTTTCCATTGCGATGCAGGTGTTTATTAAATCGTCATGCTCGGCTTTGTGACGCTCATAACCGACAAAATTTTTTGCCTGCATTTCCTGTTCTTCGTGGGCAAAATGCGCGGCAACGATATTCAGCACAATATCGGTTTGCTCTGTAATTTCGGGTCTTCCCGCGCCTCCCATTCTTAAATCGTAAAGTATATTAAGGTTTTCAAATACATTTTTATATTCATCATCGGCAAAACCAACATTTGTACCATGTTGTTCAACAGTCCACGTCATTAAAGACATTGTTCTCTCCTCGTTATTATTATGTAATCCTCGGGGGTGAAGATTATGGTATACATTACTATGATGGTCAATCGGCTTGCTGTGCAATCAGTGCCTGATGCACGTCTTGTACCATCTGCCCGAATATTTCTTCATGCCCTTCAAATAACCGATTGATAGCGGCACGTCCATCGAGGTTGGAGCGTATCGCTAAACGTTCTTCATGGTTATTAATCAGCCGCAATGCAGCGGTAATATACTCTTCATTGCTTGTGGTGACTAACCAACTGGGCATTCCCAGTCGTTCAAACAAACCTTGGTCGATGTGTTCATGTGGCTCATTACCTGATTTACAAATACCCACCAAGCCTACGGACAGTAAATCAACAATCCCGTTCATATTGCCGAAGGGAAACGGATTGATGTACAAATCACAGGCGGATAATTTTTGCAGGTAGTCGCCATAACCTTGCTGTAGATGCACGCTTGCCCATTGTCCCAAATAACGTTCGACGACTTGAGCAACTTGTAAACCGACTAAGCCGCGTGCCGCGCCGATAAAAAATTGAAAATGCACGGGCGTGGGAGATTGTTCGGCGATGAGCCGACAGGTGTATAAAAAATCAGGGTTGAGTTTCATTGTGGATGCCACCATGGCAATTTCGACGACAGCAGGTGCGTTGCGTAACGGAGCTTGCGGGATGTCGTCCATATTTTGGGCAAACGGCGTAAACGGGAACGCATCGGTCGGTGTTTTGATGACTTTTTCAGAAAAGCACGCTTCATCACCGACAAAATCTTCATCAATCACAAAATAATCCATTTGCAGCGCGAAGGTACTGGCAGAATGTCCCAGTGTGGTGATTTGTAGGGGTGCAAAACGCAGATTAGCCAAAAACATAGTGTATAAAGTCATGCCGACACTGGGCATATACAGCACCTGCACATCACGTTCTTCGGCGATATTAAGCATTTGCTGACATAAAGCGGGAATGTCGCCGCCATCAGTACGTTCAATAAATTCATCAAATACCGCACGCCCTGTGTCATCTATGGTTGCTGGGTCACCCAAGCAAATCAGATGAAACTGATCGCGGGCTTTGCGTATGGCTTTAGCCAAGACGCGATACACGGCATGGGTTGAATAAAACCATTCTGGCACCACTAGCATCACGGGTTTGCCTGTAGCGGGCAACCGTGCAGGGGCTATTCTGTCTTTAAAGCCGAGTTCTTCCAGTTTATTGCGTAATAGCTGATTAATGGCCGCTTTGATGTTGTGTTTGCCTGCATAACCTGAATAACTACAGTGCATATAGACATCGTGAAAAATACCGACGGGCAGTTGGTCTATCGTACCGATTTCAGCTAACCGATCGGGTAGCCAGTGCAATAAGGTTTCACGTTTTGCATGAGCTTCGGGGCTGGAAATAAACCGTGAAGACATTAAAACAAGGTATAAATTGGCCGCAAGCAGTTTATTGGTTTGCCAAAAAGCATCCAAATCAATATCAATTTCCGATTCCAGCGAATACAACAGACAAAATTTGGCGAGGTTTGTGTTGTCAACCTGTAGCGGTGTACTGAAATGCCCGCTCTGATTAAAAGAACGAATAATGTGATCGGCATTGCGAAACGGACTGACGGCAAATATCAGTGACAGCCAGCGATGATATTGAATGACCTGAATAAAGCCTGTTTCGGAAAAATGAAATTCGGGGTCGGAGAATAAGGCGGTGGTTGCCGCTGCAATACGGGTCAGAATATGCAAATCGACTAACTCAGAATTAATCTGCATCGCCTGTATGGTACTGGAGCTGAAATTTTCGTTGAATGAGCCATAACCACTGTCCAGCATTTGCAGTAATTTAAGTAATTCCTGTATGGCAAGCTCATGTTGGCATGAATAGGCGAGGCATTCAAATTTTTCTAAGACAAAATCCATGATGATATTCTCTGGTGTGCGATGGGAATGAAGCAATTAAATGGTGTGTTGGGGTGCGCAGTACGACACCCCAACCAACGACCATTTTATTTATTCAGTTTTAATGCCAAAAATGCGGGGCTGCCACGATGTTGAATCAACACGGCAATGGATTTATCAGCAGGTAATTTTTTGATAGCCTTTTCAAAATCATCCACGCTGTTAATGGCTTCATTTTGAATGCGTAAAATGACATCACCACGACTGATTCCAGCGTCTTTAGCAACGCCTTTTTCTGCTTCACGCACGATTACGCCACCTTTAGGCACTTGTGTCGCTTCTCTTTCTTCCGCTGTTAAATCGCTGATTTTAACCCCTAGTTTATTAGATGGTTTTACCTCTGCTTTAGTTTTGACGGCTTTTTTATCCTGATCGGGTAATAAGCCCACTTTAAACGTTACAGTTTTAGTTTCGCCTTGGCGAATAATTTTCAGCGTTGCTTCTTTATTGATAGGAGTAACGCCTACCATCGGCGGCAAATCACCTGACGTTTGCACAGGTTGTCCATTAAACTCAGTAATAATGTCACCGATTTGTATATCAGCGTGTGAGGCAGGGCTGTCGGGGACAATTCTTGCCACTAATGCGCCTTGGGGGTTTTTCATGCCGAAGGATTCTGCCAGTTTGCGGGTGACATCTTGTATTTGTACGCCTAACCAGCCATGTGTTGCTTTACCGTTGGTTTTTATCTGGTCAACAACATTCATCACTACGTCCATGGGAATGGAGAATGATAGTCCCATAAAGCCGCCTGTGCGGCTGTAAATCTGTGAGTTTATGCCGACAACTTTACCTTCCATATTAAACAAAGGGCCGCCTGAGTTACCCGGATTAATAGCCACGTCAGTTTGAATAAACGGCACATAGTTACCACCGGGTAAGCTGCGCCCTTTGGCACTGACGATACCTGCGGTGGCTGATTGTTCAAAGCCGAAGGGTGAGCCGATTGCCAACACCCATTCACCAACTTTCAGTTGTTCGGGCGAACCAATCGTGACGGCAGGTAAATCAGTGGCATCGACTTTTAATACGGCTACATCGGTACGCGCATCGGAACCAATCAGTTTGGCAACCAATTCTCTGCGGTCGGATAGTTTAACGATGATTTCATCGGCATTTTTAACCACATGATGATTGGTTAAGATATAGCCATCTTTGGAAATGATAAAACCTGAGCCCAGCGATTGCGCGCCTTCATCGCCGCCTTCGTCTTCATCTTCGCCATCAGGATTTTTATAGAAGTGTTTGAACAGCTCTTCCATTTCGGGCGGCATTCCTTCGGGGAGTTGCTGTTCTTTTCCGCCTAGTTCTATGGGTTCTTTGGCTTTTTGCGTGGTGCTGATATTGACCACTGACGCGCCATTGGTTTTTACCATTTCAGTAAAATCGGGCAGTTGTGCCAACACTTGTTGACTGACCAGCACCACTAAAAATAAATACCATCTGATATGTTTGAACATAAAATCTCCGTTTTTTAACAGAATAAAAATTATTGTAACGAATAGCTATCGGTCGCTTGACAAGTCAAGTCCTCAACTGATGTTTGATGAATGGTTTGCTGAATGCGGGTAGCAAAATCAGTGGGAATCCATAAAAAATCATCGGTTTTTATTGCATGACTCACCGCAGCATAACGCTTTAATGCGTCTTTTAATTCAGGTTGCTCCTGAATGGTTTGTAGTAAATGTAAGGTCTCGTCATGACTGAGATCATCATCTAGGAAGCGGGATATTTTTTCAATCATCGAAAGTCACCGTGTGTGAGTAAGGGCGTTAATTGGTGGTCAATGGCTTCACGCGCTCTAAATATACGCGAGCGTACCGTGCCGACAGGACAGTTCATGGTTTGGGCAATGGCTTCATAACTCAAGCCCTCAAATTCACAGAGGGTAATGGCAACACGCATATCTTCGGGTAAGTCATCAATAGCTTTTTTAATGGTTGCCACTATTTCCTGATTTAATAACTCGGTTTCAGGGGTGTCGTTGTTTTGCAGTTGCAGCGCGTGCTCAACCACTTGGGCATTCTGAATATCTATTTGATCATTGGAATGTCGTCTTGAACGCGCTACCAGATCATTTTTTGCGGTATTAATCGCAATACGGTACAGCCAAGTATAAAACGCCGCATCACCACGAAAACTGCTGATTGCGCGATAGGCTTTAATAAACACTTCTTGTGCCACATCTTGCGCTTCGCTGGAGTCTTTGACATAACGATTCACCAACTGAATGATTTTATGCTGATATTTCAGCACTAAAAAATCAAATGCCGATTTGTCGCCACGCTGTACGCGCAACACCAGTTCTTGATCCAAATGATCACTATTTTTCAGATAACTACTCATTGCGGCGATATATGGGCTGAATAGACAAACACAATAAGCATAAGTTTAATGACAAAATAATGACAAAAAGTGGGCGGAGCTTTTAATAAAGCGTTATTATCGCTAAACGACGCTCACTAAGCCACCCTATCAACTCAACTGTTTGCTTTTTATGTCTGACTCAAAAAATTACGATGTACTTATTATTGGTAGCGGGGGAGCTGGTTTAAGTTTAGCTCTTAAACTCGCCGACCATTCTGTCCGTGTGGCAGTGCTATCAAAATTCGCGTTGACCGCAGGGAGTACCTACTATGCGCAAGGCGGTATTTCTGCGGTTTTCGATGCTGATGATTCCATTGAATCTCATATTGAGGATACGCTGGATGCAGGCGCGGGTTTGTGCGATCCCGATATAGTCCAGCTTACGGTGACGCATGGTAAAAGTTCAATTGATTGGCTACGCGAACAGGGTGTGGCATTTACCGAAGAGCAAACTGCCGACGGTAAAAAACAGCTGCATCTCAATCGGGAAGGCGGACATTCGCATCGGCGCATCGTGCATACGGCTGATGCAACAGGCAAAGCGGTCTCGTTATCCCTGATTGAACGCGCTCAGGAACACGCCAATATCGAATTATTTGAGCATCATAATGTGGTTGAGCTGATTACCCGACCAACTGCGGATAAGGCAAATAAACGGGTAGTCGGTGCGTATGTTCTCGATTCTAAGCAGCAAAAGGTTAAAACCTTTACGGCTCGAGTGGTGGTATTAGCGACGGGTGGTGCGAGTAAAGTGTATTTGTACAGTACCAATCCACAAAGCGCGACGGGGGATGGTATCGCTTTAGCATGGCGGGCAGGTTGCCGTGTCAGTAATATGGAATTTATGCAGTTTCATCCTACCTGCTTGTTTCATCCGCACGGACAATCTTTTTTAATCAGCGAGGCGGTCAGAGGCGAGGGCGGGAAATTAATTTTGCCGGACGGTTCGCCTTTTATGCACAAATTTGATGCACGCGCTGAATTAGCCCCGCGTGATATTGTCGCCCGCGCCATTGACCATGAAATAAAAACGCGCGGTATCGACTGCGTTTATCTCGATATAAGTCATAAAACAGCCCCGTTTATCTGTGAACACTTTCCTACGATTTATAAAAAGTGTCTTAAATTTAATATAGATATTACCAAGCAACCGATTCCTGTTGTTCCCTCTGCGCATTACACTTGCGGCGGTGTACTAACGGACAGTTATGCGCGTACCGACATACATAATCTGTATGCGATTGGTGAAGTCGCGTGTACGGGATTACACGGAGCTAATCGTATGGCAAGTAATTCTTTATTGGAGTGTCTGGTGTTTGCCGAACGCGCCAGTGAAGATATTTTACAAAAACTGGATTCCATTGCCGCAGCACCTGAAATTCCTGATTGGGATGAATCAAAAGTCAGTGATTCGGATGAAGAAGTCGTGGTATCGCACAACTGGGATGAGTTACGGCGTTTTATGTGGGACTATGTAGGCATTGTCAGAAGTGACAAACGTTTGGATCGTGCCATGAATCGCGTTGACTTACTTAAAAAAGAAATCGCTGAATATTATGGTAATTTTCGCGTTACCAGTGATTTGCTGGAATTACGCAATTTAGTCACCGTTGCTGAATTAATCATTCGTTGCGCCAAACATCGTAAAGAAAGTCGCGGCTTACATTATACTCTGGATTATCCAGAAACGGATGACAGTAAGCCCGCTGAAAACACTATTTTAACTCCGTAGGGTGGGCAGGTTTTTTTGCCCACCCTAATTGATGGGCAACGGTAAAAAAACAAAGTGAATGTTGACACGCGAAATCAAAAATCATGATTTTTGATTTCATTGCCTCATTAGTAAATTGACGGCTTGTATTTTTGGTGTGTAAACGGATACTCACCTTACCTTGGAATTATCGCTTTAACAATAATGTTTGCAGATCTTTAGCCGCTTTTTCACACTCTTTCGCCGACTGTGCAACGCGGTTTTGCAACAACAGGCTGACATTTTCCCCTTCACTATCCAGTGCGGCGTATTCATTCAGTGCTTCACACTTTTTCTGCATACTTTGTTCAGCGCGTAATAACGCATCCATATTGGCGGGTTTATCATCATTGTCTGCCAGTGCCATCATTTCACTGGTCATGCTGTTTTGTAATTTGAACACGCTTTCCACATAGCGAGTGAATTCTTCGCGCGTCTGACCGTTTTCACCGTAACCACCCAAAAACGGCAGTGAACAACCCGATAAAATCACCGCCATCAACAAGCCTGTAATACCTTGAAAACCCACTAAATTTCTATTCCATGCCGTCATTTGAAATTTCATACTGCTGCGTTAGCCTCGTTGATTTAAAGGGTTAACTGATGTTACGCATGAAAAAGCCATCGTCCACGAAAAGCACGAAAGACACGAAAAAATCAACATCTATCAATCAGAGTCCAAGGCATGAGACTTGGACTCTGATTGATGACCAGTTCAAGTACCCATCAATGCAGGC
>JAUYBJ010000105.1 GCA_030693155.1 Methylococcales bacterium | reverse complement strand
TGCAACTTAACTGGAAGGTAGCCACCTATAATCTGCGACGCTTATGCAGTTTAAAAACAAATGAAATCGTCGCCTTTTAACAGCCAAGATCCCCCTAACATCACCTGTTCAGGTGATGTTATAGCTAACCGCTAATAAAATGATTACAAAACCGTTCGTGGTGAGCTTGTCGAACCACGCTCACACCATTCGACAAGTTCATGACAGGCTTCGACAGGCTCAGTGCGAACGTTATCATTTTATTGTGCGTTAGCTCTAGGCGGAAAACAAGCCCTCTTGCCAAGGTAAAACTTAAATTGTGAGCGTTCTCGTGCCGATTGACTACCATTAGCAAGCGTTTAAATTATTTAGGTGGTATTTCGAGATGCCCTCCTGTTTGATTTCAGACAAAGGAACAATATGATGAACATGAATATAGTTCTCGCCAATTGCGCCATAGAACTTTTTGAAATCAAAGGAGCAAGCTGCACAGGCGCAACCGTGATGTTCAATGCACTTTGTTCTGGCTTCGGCATTTCGTTCATAAGTGTTAACTGACACTTTTTTTGATGCACCCTCAAAAAAAGACTCTGGTGTTACCACTTCTTCTGGAAGGGTGTTACTTATTTTGTTATCCGAGGCATACCATTTTTTTCCAACTCTTGTTAATGATTTATTGCTTAATTTAGGTTCAAAGCCTCCAATTGTCGCTCGACCGCTACCATCGTCATTTTTATTGTCAAAAGAGTATTTCATTGGAAAAGTTTTTAATGAAAATCCTTCCTCTTCAATTAGGCGAATATGCTCCCTCGACTGTAGATACCCAGCTTGTTTTCTACCATCGAGTGTTTGCCAGTCCTCACTGAGAATAAGCGAAGTATTTCCTTCTGTGTGGATGTTCCATGCTCCGAATATAATTATCTTTTCTCTCTCATTTATAAATGACCAACTCCAGTACCAATTGATACAAGTAGCACCGTGGGATTCTATGAATTTCTTTCGACTCATGCTCATTAAACCTTACAACAGATATTTACTCAAACCTGCGAGGTTTTAAAAACCTTGTATGTTAAACATAAGGCAACATAATGAGTTTTGATTAGCTCAGGAGAGCTAATGAAAACAGAGGAAAGGTAGACTGATAAGACCTTGGTTTATGAAAATAAAACCGTCTGCGAGCGCAGGTCGCCTTTCCTTACTTTTTACATCTCGAACAGTTGCGAGGAACGCTAAGCGATTCCGTATTTAACAAGAAAGAGAACAAAAGGTGATTATCATGTCAGAAACTAGCGAACAAATCATCATGGTGGGCGTGGATGTGGCAAAAGACAAGCTGGACATTGCTTTTGCGAATGAACCGGTGCTGACGATAAAAAACGACGCAGCGGCATTTAAAAAGCTGATTAAACATAGAGCAGTCGAGTCGTTATGCTTTGTGATGGAAGCGACGGTTGGTTATGAAAAACCGTTGGTCAGTTTCTTGTTGACGGAAGACATCAAAGTCGGGGTGATCAATGCCAAACGGGTGCGTGATTTTGCCAACGCGATGGGTGCGTACGCGAAAAATGATCGTATCGATGCCAACATGATTCGTTACTATGCAGAAACAGCCTATCGCAAAGGACGACTGCAATGGCGAGAGTCACGCTCAGAGGTGGAACAACGCATCGAAGCCCTCGTCAAACGCCGTCATCAAGTGGTCGAACAAAAAGCCATCGAACAACAGCACCAAGCCACCGCTTACGACAAAGATGCTGTGCGCTCGATTAAGCGGGTCATTAAACAACTTGACGAAGAAATCCGTACTATTGAAGCGAAAATCCAGACCGACATCGATCACGATGACGGCTTGAAACAAAAAGTAGCGCGTTTACTCACTGTCAACGGCATTGGCATCGTCAACGCCATGACACTGGTGTCCATGCTGCCAGAACTGGGCAGGGTCTCCAACAAAGAAATCGCCGCGTTAGTCGGTGTCGCGCCTTACAGCAAAGACAGCGGCAAAAAAACAGGCAAACGCACCATCTTCGGCGGCAGGGCGTTAATTCGCTCCGTCCTCTACATGGCGATACTCAGCGCGAAACGCTTTAACAAACCCATTAAAACCTTTTACCAGCGACTCATTGCCAGCGGTAAACCCGAAAAAGTCGCCCTCACCGCCTGCATGAGAAAACTGCTGATTACCCTGAATTCAATGGTTAAAAATCAATCAGAATGGAATCCAAATTTTGCAGATTTAGCTTGATTTTTAACACAGTTGCTCGTAGGTTTGGGTCTTGTGCCACGCTACGACTGCCAGTCCTTTAAAGGACTGGCAGTCGTTAAATAAATATCTGTATCAAACCACATCCGCTAAATTGCCTTTCGCTTCCAGCCACGCTTTTCTGTCGGGAGCGCGTTTTTTTGCCAGTAATAAATCCATCTGCGCGGAGGTGTCATCATCGTCACTAATCGTGAGCTGCACCAAGCGGCGGGTATCAGGATTCATGGTAGTTTCACGCAGCTGGCTGGGATTCATTTCACCCAGACCTTTAAAACGCTGCACATTAATTTGTCCTTTGAGTTTTTCCGCTTTGATTCTATCCAGCACCCCCTGCCGTTCGGCTTCATCCAAGGCATAAAATACCCGTTTACCGACATCAATACGATACAACGGCGGCATGGCGACAAACACATGACCTTCTTTTACCAGCGCGTTAAAGTGTTGATAAAACAGGGCGCATATCAAGGTGGCAATGTGGTTACCGTCAGAATCAGCATCCGCCAGAATACACACTTTGCCGTAGCGCAGGTTTTGTAAATCACTCGAACCGGGTTCTATGCCCAAAGCAACAGCAATATCATGCACCTCCTGTGAAGCCATGACTTGCGTGGATTCCACTTCCCAAGTATTTAAAATTTTGCCGCGTAACGGCATAATCGCCTGAAAATCACGCTCGCGAGCTTGTTTCGCAGAACCGCCCGCAGAATCGCCTTCGACTAAAAATAATTCCGTGCGGTTGATGTCTTGCGCAGAACAATCCGCCAATTTTCCAGGTAATGCAGGGCCTGAGGTGATGCGTTTGCGGATGATTTTTTTATTGGAACGCAGGCGTTTTTGCGCACTGTTAATGATAATTTCGGCGATTTTTTCGCCCTCGCCAGGGTGTTGATTCAACCATAAACTAAAGCTGTCTTTTGCCACACCCGACACAAACGCCACACATTCGCGCGAACTGAGGCGTTCTTTGGTTTGTCCTGAAAACTGCGGATCTTCCAGTTTGACCGCCAAGACAAAATGACAGTTTTCCCAGACATCTTCGGGCGCGACTTTGACACCACGCGGCAAAATACTACGAATATCGCAAAATTCGCGGATGGCTTCGGTGAGTCCTGCGCGTAAGCCGTTGACGTGTGTGCCACCTTGCGCAGTGGGAATTAAATTGACGTAACTTTCATTGAGTATTTCAGACGGATTTTCTACCGCCCACACAATGCCCCATTCGGCAGCTTCGTGGCTGGTTGCCATGTTGCCCATAAAGGGTTGTTCTGGGAAGTAGTCAATGTCACCGAGACGGTCGAGTAAATAGCCTTTTAAGCCGTCTTGATAATACCATTCGTAGCTTTCATCGGTCTGGTCAATGGTTAAAGTAATTTTTAAGCGCGGACACAACACGGCTTTGGCGCGTAACACTTGCTTGAGTTTGGTAACGGATATTTTGGGAGAATCAAAATATTTTTCGTTGGGTAAAAATCGAACCGATGTACCAGTATTGTTTTTACCGACCGTGCCGATTTCGGTGAGTTCGGTTTGTTTTTCACCATCGGCAAAATTCATGCTATAAATTTTACCGTTACGCTTAACTTCTATCTCCAGCTGAGCTGATAGCGCGTTGACAACAGACACACCGACACCGTGCAAACCACCTGAAAACTGGTAATTCTGATTGGAAAATTTTCCACCTGCATGAAGTTGAGTCAGAATAACTTCCACGCCTGTCATGCCTTGTTCGGGGTGCATATCCACAGGCATTCCGCGCCCGTCATCTTTTACCAGCACTGAGCCATCTTTGTATATCACCACGTCGATAACTTTGGCGAACCCTGCCATTGCTTCATCAACGCTGTTATCCACCACTTCCTGCACCAGATGGTTGGGGCGCGTGGTGTCGGTGTACATCCCTGGACGTTTGCGCACGGGTTCCAGACCGCTTAATACTTCGATTGCCGCAGCGTTATATTCGTTACTCATTTATTCCTAACCAATGTGATTTAAGTTTATCAATACCTTGATAAACACTGCTTTAATCGTGTGTTGGGTTTATCATTCTTCATCTATGCCTTTCTTTTTTTTGGCATAATCAAAAAACATCGGCTCTAGGGTATGTTCAATCGGCACCATCGCTAATTTACCGTCATCTTTAATGGCCTTACCGCGTCCGCCATCATCTTCTGCCAGTACCCTGCGTTCAACAAAAATGTTGAGCCCATCCAATGCCATCTGCTTGGTATCATAAGGTCCAAATATACCTTCGCGGGCATTGAAATACCATTTCATTAAACCTGTTTCGGCACAACGTTGAGAAAAAGTTCTATCAAGTTCAAACATGATCTTTCTCCAATAAAATCAATTTAAAATGGATTTATCAGTTTGAGGGCGGCACATATCCTTCGGGCATATCGTTATTGCCTTCAAACAGAAATTTAGTTCTTTCTTCAGCCAGATAAGCGCGGGCTTTAGGATCAAAACTGGCGAGTTTGTTTTCATTAATTAGTATAGTTTGTTTACCCAGCCATTCCTGCCACGCCACTTTGGATATTTTTTCAAAAATCTCTAAGCCTTTTTCACCCGGAAACGGCGGTGAATCCAAACCATCGGCTTCTCTACCTAATTTTACGCACTGTACTCGTCTGGTCATAATTATGCTCTGTATTGTGTTGTTGTAATAGTTGTTTGATAGGGGCTGCCAAGCCTAAGTTCAGTTTAACGTTATACCAAAGACTTTGATTGGCTTCCATCACAAAATTTGTCGGGCTATTGGTTTGTATTACCAGCGGCGTGTAATCAAGATGGTAATGCGAAAAAGTATGACGCGCACTGGGTAATACTTGTTCACTGGCAATGGTGATATTTTTTGTTAAACACCAATCGCGTACCGCGTCGATACTGTCAAATTCGGGCAAGCTCCATAAGCCGCCCCATATCCCTGTCGGCGGTCTTTTTTCTAACAATATGTGCTTATCTTGATTGCTCAGTAATAAAAAAATCACCTGTTTCACAGGCACGATTTTTTTCGGTTTCGGTGTGGGCAATAATGCCACTGTACCGTTAATGCGGGCTAAACAATGACTGGTCAACGGACAGATAAGGCAGACGGGTTTACTGCGGGTGCAGAGTGTCGCGCCCAAATCCATCATGGCTTGTGTGTAATCGGCACAGCGTTCAATAGGTGTCAGTTCGCTGCTGATGTCCCATAATTGTTTAGTCACCTCGCTACTGCCCGTCCAGCCGCTAATGGCTTTATAGCGCGTCAATACCCGTTTCACATTACCGTCCAGTATGGGATGACTTTTATGAAACGCAATACTTAAAATCGCTCCCGCTGTCGATTGCCCGATGCCCGCTAATGCCGTTAATTCTTCCAAGGTGTCGGGAAAACGCTGTTGCTGATGAATAGTCTGCGCGGTTTTATGCAGATTGCGGGCGCGGGCGTAATACCCCAACCCCGACCAATACGGTAATACTTCATCAATCGGCGTGCTTGCCAAACTCTCCAAGGTGGGGAATTTTTCAACAAACGCATTGAAGTACGGAATGACGGTAGTGACTTGGGTTTGTTGCAGCATAATTTCCGACAGCCACACGCGATACGGCGTGATGTTGTGTTGCCACGGCAAGTCTTTACGTCCTTGTTGATCAAACCACGCCAGAATGCTGTGTTGAAACGCGCTGGGAGTCATCAGGCTTTAGAACAGTTTTTTAAATAATTTGCCCAATTTCGGGGCGAGTTTTTTCACTTTTCCCTGATCTTCAGGTTTCAGATTATCCAAGGCTTGCTGAATTTTGGCTTTATTTTCGTCAGTTTGCAGATTTTCCAGCACTTGTTCCACTTTGGCTTTGGTTTTATCGGTAATTAATGCCGCTACATCCAGCGTGTAAGTGGGCTGGCTGAACGTGCCGCCGACCGCAATAATCATCGGCGTTTCATGAAATTGTTCGGCTTCGGTCGCCGTGGCTTTGTCTTTGAACAGATTGGCGGTGAGTTTATAGTCCAGCTGTTCCGTTACCAGATGCGCGGTACCGATACCTGTCACACGCACTTTGGCGGTTCGGGCAACAAAATCCTGATTGCTGATTAAGCCATTATTGATTGCCGATGTTCCGCTGATTTCCACAAACGGCGTTTGTTCGTTACCACCGTCTACCGCTACATCCGCACCTTTCAGCATGGCTTTGGCTTTATCGAGCATTTTTTGCAGACTGAAACCGATAATCGCGCCGTCTTTGCAGATAAAACGAAACGCGCCGTTCAACGAAGATTTTAATTCCGCCGTTGTATTGCCGCGTCCGTTGAGTTGTGCGCTTGCATCCAGCGTACCGCGTAACACCGCCTTGTTTTTAAAATCAATCAGCAACGGCTCAACCTGAACGCGGCTGAGTTTTTCATCAATCGCCAATACCTTTTGGGCGTTACGCACATCCATGGTCAGCTTGCCTGCGTATTCGCCCTGATAAAATTGCTTGATGGTTTGTGCGGTGTTGACCACGCCGTCTTTAGCACTAAGATGAAAATGCACATCCTGAACATTCAAATCGTTAATGTTGAGTGTCGCTATCGCTAAATCACCATTGGCATTGAGTTTTCTCAACAGCTCAACAGGCATTGCCGCCGCGCCTGCGGTGAGCGCAATCGTCGGGCTGGTAATGGGTTTTTTACTTTTGTCCGCAGGCGGCAAATAGTTATCCACATTCAGCTTATCAACCGCTAAATTAAACGCGATATTAGGTGCTGCAAAATTTTTAAGGCTGCTTGAACCGCTGATGGTTGAACCATCGAGCTTGATGCTCAGATTTTGTAAATCCAAGCTGTCTTTGGTTGCGCTGACATTAACACTGAGTGCCAGTTTATTCAGCGCGGTCGGCTCACGCATCACAGGGGCGGTAAGCGCAAAATCTTTCATCACTTTGGCAAGGTTAAATTCTGCGACACTGAACTTGCCTTGAAACACAGGATTGTCTTGCAGATGTTCCGCCGAACCGTCAGCATCCAGCGTTAAATCGCCTGATTTCAGTTGCAAGCCTGTGACTTTAAGGGTTTGTTGCGGCAGTGACAGACTGCTATCGGCAATAGTCAGTACGCTGGTTAATGATTTATTGGGGATGCTGTCGCCTGTGGTGACAAGTTGTAGATTGCTATGACTCAACGCGAGAGTATCCAGTTGGTCATTAACCGTCAGTAGCGTGTTCAGTTTGATAGTCTGCGTGGTTTTAGCCTCCATGTTATCCACAACAAACGCTAAATCAACGGTAACAGGCTGATTACTTGTGACTTTATCAGTAGTCAAATTCAAGTCTTTAAACACCAACTTCTTGCCTGTTTGCTGGTTTTGCCAGTTAATTTGCGCGTGATCCAGCTTGACCGCGCCGATGGCAAACGTGCTTAATGCGGCGGTGGGTAAGGCTTGCGCGACGGGTGGCGGCGCAGCGTTGTTGCTGGTAACAGCAGGCGGCGTATGACGCGCGATTAAATCATCCCAGTTATGCACACCTTGCTGATTTTTGCTCAGATTCAGCGTCAGACCTGTCAGCACAATACCGCTGACTTCAATTTTTTTTGCTAACAACGGCATTAATTCAACGTTGATATGACTGGCTTCTAAGCTAGCAAGCGGTTGATTAGCAAATCCTGCGGTATTGCTGAGCGTCATTTTGCCAGTGGTCAAACCCAGTGCAGGAAAAAAAGCGAGTTTGACATCACCGTCAATGACTAAATCACGCCCTATTTTATCTTTAACAACGGCAATCATTGCAGGTTTAAAGCTGTTCGGATTAATGAAAAAAACCGCCGCACTCACGGCAATAATCAGCAATAAAACTAAACCAGCGACAATTGACAGTATGATTTTTAAAGGATTTCTCACGCGATGCCCTACCAATTAAAAGCTACAATAATAATTTATTATCGAATATCATGCCTACTGTAACCAGTTCAACTGGCGTGACACAACACAATAATAATACGATGAGGTGAAGGTATGTTGTTTTTAGCGAAAGCGTTCGCGATTGGGGTTTTGGTTTGGTTTTATACAACCGCTAGAGAAAAAGGCGAGTCACCAATCAATTGGGCAATTACGGGGTTGATTGGTTATGTCATCGTGTGGATAGCGGTTAGATATACGCTTATTCAGGCATTGTGGGGTATGGTATCTAAAAATCCTACCGCAGCTATGATTGTGATGCAAATACCCGCACTGTGCGCGATTGCAGGCGCGGCATTAATACGCAAAAAACTCATCAGCAATGCGGCTGAAAAAAACGATTAATCATAAAAAAAGCGATGCACACCATCAGCGTGTGCATCGCTCTACTACGCTGTTTTAATTACAAATTACCAGCGTTTTTATCCAGATATTCCGCAACACCCGCTGGGCTTGCATCCATACCTGCATCACCTTTTTTCCAACCAGCTGGGCAAACTTCGCCATGCTCTTCGTGGAATTGTAAGGCATCAACCATACGCAATAATTCATCCATATCACGACCTAATGGCAGATCGTTGACGACTTGATGACGGACAGTGCCGTTTTTATCAATCAGGAAAGTACCACGGAAAGCCACACCGATTGCGTGTTCAACGTCATAATCTTTGCAGATTGAGTGCGCAATGTCCGCCGCCATAGTGTAACGGACAGCACCGATACCACCTTGGTTGATTGGGGTGTTGCGCCATGCGTTGTGGGTAAAATGTGAGTCAATAGACACGGCAATCACTTCAACGCCACGGCTTTTGAATTCATCCATACGGTGATCTAACGCGATTAACTCGCTAGGACAAACAAAGGTAAAATCCAGTGGATAGAAAAATACCACGGCATATTTGCCGTTAGTGGCTTCAGAAAAGCTGAATGAATCAACTATCTGACCGTCGCCCAATACGGCTGGAACTGTAAAATCAGGTGCTTGTTTACCGACTAAAACGCTCATTGATTGTCTCCAAAAATAGTTAAAAAACAAATAGTTACATTCTTATTGCTCGCCACTGTCACAGTGGAATAAGTTCATTCTACACTAGAACAGTAGGTAATAGGGTAGTTATTTTTAACGCACAGCCTGTGCCAATAAAAGCACTATAAATCACCGCTTAAACGATTAATGCTATATTCGCATTTTGTCTCAATCTGCCTCAAAAACTGCCTACATGAAACAAAGCAACGAGTTTATCCAGCACCATTCACACTGGCTGACACAGTTCGATAATCACGCATTTTTGACCAAAATGTTCGATCTGTGCAGTGCCGCTAATTTTTATATTGTCGATAAAAATCAACACGTTATTTACTGGAGCTATGGCATGGAAACCTTGACGGGTTTACCTGCTGATACCGTTATCGAAGCCCCCTGTTTACCCGTTTACCATATCACCTCTACCTGTCCAGCCAAAGAGCAAATCCAACTGCCAAGCACTAAAACTTACTTTCACAAAATAATTCAAATTTTACACGACCAAGACGGCATTTTTGCAGGCGGCTTAGGATTGCTACTACCGTGTACCGATTCAGCCGAACCATTAGCCGCAACGTCCAAACTGGAACGCGGCAGTCAAAATTTTCACGGCATACTCAGCCGTTCGCCTGCTATGCAGGATGTGTTTCATCTCATTGCCAATGCCGCTGAAACCGGCGTCACCGTGCTGGTCAGAGGCGAAAGCGGCACGGGTAAGGAATTGGTCGCCAAAGCCATTCATGACCTCAGTGTGCGTAAAAACGCCCCTTTTTTAGCCATCAACTGCGCGGCTTTATCCAGCAATTTACTGGAAAGTGAATTATTCGGTCATGTACGCGGCGCATTTACAGGCGCGATAAAAGATCACAGCGGTCTTTTTCAGCGAGCGCACGGCGGCACATTATTTTTGGACGAAGTCGCTGAACTGCCACTCGAACTGCAAGCAAAATTGCTGCGTGTTATTCAGGAAAGAAATTATATCCCTGTCGGCGGAGATCGCTCTGTAAGCGTCGATGTGCGAATAATAGCAGCTACCCATAGGTCGCTACGAGAAGAGGTCAGGAACGGACGTTTTCGTGAGGATTTGATGTATAGATTGCGTGTTGTCCCCATCTTTTTGCCACCGCTGAGAGAACGCCGTGAAGATATTGGTTTATTAATCTGGCATTTCATACATCTGCACAATACCGCCAATTTCAGAAAAATTGAAAAAATAGAGCCTTCCGCCATGCGCACCTTACTCGACTACTCGTGGCTGGGAAATGTGCGCGAATTACAAAATGTCGTCGAATATGCGTTTGCCGTAGGGCGTGGCACAACACTCCGTCTTTCTGAACTCCCTCCCGAATTCAGAGATTCACGGCGCATTGAACAACCTGCTAAACACACGATATTGCTGTCAGACGAACAAGAAGCCGCCGCTATACGTCAGGCACTTGAACAAAGCAACGGCAAAGTCAGCCTTGCCGCACAATTAGCGGGCATGAGTCGAGCCACTTTTTGGCGTAAACGTAAACAGCATTCACTGTAACATTTTAGCCACATAAACCTTGACAAACTATGTTACATTTTTGGCAACTGACTAAAAAATAGTCAGCTGCCAACTTTTATGCTCAGTGATGTTGCCTATGTACCGCGTTGTTATTCACAAAAACCATTGTGGATAACTTTGTGTATAAAAGCCGATTTCCTGTGGATAACTCTGTGGATAATCTGTGTATAACTTTTCACTGCAAACTTATCCACAAGTTATCCACAAACTATGGCACTTTATCCACAGGGTTATCCACAGGAAAAACACATAATAAGAAATTGATTTTTAAAGTAAACTACTAAGTTATCCACAAAAAAACCTCTCCCTAATAGTAATAAGATAAAGATAAAAGAAATATATATTATGAAATTTATAATCAATCGAGAACAACTT
>JAUYBJ010000158.1 GCA_030693155.1 Methylococcales bacterium | reverse complement strand
TACAGTTCAATGTGCTTAATGCCTTGCCTAATATCGCTAACCCAGCGTCCTGATTCCGTTTTGCATTAGACGCATCCATCCCGCTCACCAAACCCAACAAATCATACGTTAATCCAGACTTTAAACTAAATAAAGTATATTAGTTTTTGTGATGGCGGTAGTTTACATGATTATCGACAACTAAAAGAAGCATTTCCACCACAGGAAAACTGGTTTAAAATCGTAGCCATTAAAGTGGATTTAGGTTATGCAGGTATTATTAAAGATTATCTGTGTAAAAGTATCTCTATTCCGCATCAGAAAACTAAAAATAGTCCATTAAAAGACACTCAAAAAGATGAAAATCCGCGCATGGCTTCTGTGAGAATAAAAGTCGAGCATAGTATTGTCGGCATGAAGCGTTACCGCATTCTTTCTGACAGACTAAGAAACCATCTTATTGATTTATATGATGATATTCTCGGAGTCTGCGCGGGGCTTTGGAACTTCTATCTCGCTAACTGATTGTTTTATAACGGAACAACAACTCTATTGATAATAGTGATTATCTATTCTTATTTATTCTGGTGCAACAAGTCTATTGTTTTCATCCCTACTCCTACAAATAGATTGCTCTTTATAAACCCGAAATAGGATTATCCCAAAAAAGGATATTTTATGACGCGAAAAGAAAGTATCTACTATTCAATTCATCAACAACTCAGGTCTATATTCAAAGTGCATGGTGTCGTAGTGATACCATTTGCCGCCCCAGATAAAGCCGTGTTTTTCAAAAATTTCTACTATTTCGTGTGGAATGGAATTTTTATAGGCATAACCGCCTTTTGCCCATTGCCAGTAATCGGCGTGTTTGGTGTTGATGTCGATGGCGATTGCAAAAGAATGGTTGCTTAGGCGGTCTGTGCCGCTGATGACGCGCCAGTTGAATGTGCCTGAGGTGTCGATGACGTATTTTTTTAATGCGGGCGGGAGTTCGTCCAGTTCTTTGGAAACTTGTTCGAGTTTGGCGGCAACGCCGTTGACGCTTTGAATTTTCAGCGTTTCGCCGTCTGATTTGGGCAGCCATTTCAAGGTGGTTAAATTGTCTTTAACGGCGGATTGACTCGCGCCGTACATCCGTTTAAAAAACTCTTAGTTTCTGATGCGTCCAGCGTCTACATTGACAGCGGGCGGCGCGTAGGAATTTACGCCGACAGGGTAGGGGAAGGCAAACATATTTTCTACGTCCGCTTGCTCCAGCAATTGGTCGAAGGTTTTTTGTTTGCCATCGTCATACAGTTGCCGCTCACCATTACGCCACACGAGGTTGTTATTCTCACAGGCGATTAAATGTTCAGGATAGGCTTTGATTAACTTATCGGCGTTTTTATCGCACACTGCCTGAGCATAATTGCTCAACAGGGCTAAGCAAAAGAGAGCGGCTAGGGATTTCATTCGTGCAACAGGGATACTTCGATGTATTTAGCGTAGATTGTAATGTTTACCAAGGGCGTGCCGTTGAGAATGCTTTTAGCCGTTGCTTTGTCGATACTGCCTTTTTTCAACATAGCGGGTATGCGTTCACGGTGTTTTGCATCTTCAAAAAAAACTGTCAGCGGTATCGTCGTTATCACGCAGGTTGAATTTATGAAAATTGGCGCGATCCTGACGGATAATATCGGCAACAGCGGTTAGTTTTTTACCGTCGCTGTTGGTGTGGTCGTCTGCACTTAAACGCGCAGAATAGATTTCTATCGGTTCGTCTGCGCCTGCATAGCTTAATGGGCTGAGTAATAATAAGCCTGATAGCAACATGATTTTTTTCATAATAATCTCGATGGTGTTTGAGTGAATGGATAGTGCGATGTTTAATTAAGCATGACTGCCAGTCCTCAAAGGACTGGCAGTCATTAAAAGCGTCTTCTATTCTTTTGCTTTGCGAGCAGGTTTAATTAACCGTATACCCAATTCTTTCAACTGTTCATCGGTAACCACGGCAGGTGCGCTCACCAATGGACAAGCGGCAGATTGGGTTTTAGGGAACGCGATAACGTCACGGATAGAGGTTGAGTGCGTCATTAACATCACCAATCTATCCAAACCGAATGCCAAACCACCGTGGGGCGGTGCTCCGTATTTCAGTGCATCTAACAAGAAGCCGAATTTTTCGCGGGCTTCGTCTTCGCCGATGCCTAAAATTTCAAACACGGTTTGCTGCATTGCGGTGCGGTTGATACGAATTGAACCGCCGCCGACTTCCGTGCCGTTTAATACCAAGTCATACGCGCGTGATAATGCGTCGGCTGGGTTGGCAACCAAATCTTCTACCGAACAGCTAGGCGCGGTGAACGGGTGATGAATGGCGTTGAAACGACCTGATTTTTCATCCCAATCGAACATCGGGAAATCAACGACCCAGACAGGTTTCCATTCGCCTTGCAGCAGTTTCAGGTCATGACCTAATTTAACGCGCAACGCGCCCATTGCTTCGTTGACGATGCTGGCTTTATCTGCACCGAAGAAAATTAAATCACCTGTTTGCGCACCTGTTTTTGCCAGTACGCTTGCCCACACTTCGGCAGGAGCAAATTTCACAATCGGTGATTGCAAGCCATCAATGCCCGCTTCCAAGTCGTTGACTTTAATATAAGCCAAGCCTTTCGCACCGTAGATGCTGACGTATTTAGTCAAATCTTCAATGTCTTTACGGCTTAAATCACCCGCATTCGGGACGCGCATAGCAACGACGCGACCTTTAAGATCGTTAGCAGGTGCGGAGAATACTTTGAAATCAACGGCTTTCATGTCGTCGCCGATGTCTACTAATTCCAGCGGAATGCGTAAATCTGGGCGGTCGATACCGTAACGTGAGATAGCTTCAGCATAAGTAATGCGCGGGAATGTTGCATCCAATTCCACGTTGATGACTTTAGCAAATAACTGACGAATCATCTCTTCCATGATGACCATAATTTGGTCTTCGGTCATGAACGAAGTTTCAATATCAAGCTGGGTAAATTCAGGTTGACGGTCGGCGCGTAAATCTTCATCACGGAAACAACGCACGACTTGATAATAACGGTCAAAACCCGCCACCATCAGCATTTGTTTGTATAACTGCGGCGATTGCGGCAACGCGAAAAATGAATTTTCGTGGGTGCGGCTAGGCACGATGTAATCTCGCGCACCTTCTGGGGTAGCTTTGGTCAAATACGGCGTTTCGATTTCAAAAAATTCGTTGTCATCGAGGAAGTTACGCAATACGCGCGTGACATCACGGCGTACTTTCATTTTTTCCTGCATCGCCACGCGGCGCAAGTCGATGTAACGGTATTTTAAGCGCAACTCTTCGTTGACTTCGATGTCGCTTTCTACAGGGAACGGCGGCGTTTCCGACTCGTTTAATACCACGATATTTTTAGCTAACAACTCAATTTCACCAGAGTGCATATTGGCGTTAGTTGTGCCTTCAGGGCGATGACGCACCACGGCGGTAATTTGTAAGACGTATTCGCTACGCACTTGTTCAGCGGTAGCAAAGGCTTCGGCATAATCGGGATCAACCACAACTTGTACAAGACCCGCACGGTCGCGCAAGTCGATAAAAATAACGCCGCCATGATCGCGTCGTCTGTGAACCCAGCCGCAAATAGAGACAGTTTGGTCGAGTTGTTGAGTGTTTAATTCTCCGCACTTGTGAGTACGCATAAGGTTTCCTTGTTGGTTTAAAGTTAATAGTTGGAGTACAAACCTAGGTTTGTATGCCTAATTTTTACAATTTCGTAGATTGTGCTGATTGGATTGCAAAAAATGCACCCCAACCTTGTATGATTAAAACTACTCAAAATCAATCTAATAATACGAAGGAATACCGAGTAAGCTGTAAGCGTTCATTGGGAGGTCGCCCCAACCTGAGGACTGATTAAAAATCAGAGCCTGTTGCGTAGATAGACCCC
>JAUYBJ010000125.1 GCA_030693155.1 Methylococcales bacterium | reverse complement strand
GCATGAAGCGTTACCGCATTCTTTCTGACAGACTAAGAAACCATCTTATTGATTTATATGATGATATTCTCGGAGTCTGCGCGGGGCTTTGGAACTTCTATCTCGCTAACTGATTGTTTTATAATGGAACAACAACTCTATAGCAGTTAATCAAATAATTTACTTTTTGACTCACGTCCTCTTTAGTCAAACCATAAACCCACTCATCGCGTGCAGTCACTACACCTAATGAATACAATTTAAAAATTGCTCCGTCACCTTTGCCCTGTTTAATATTCTTACTCGCAATCGGCAACCAACGATTCCAATCTTCATATTCATTCGCTTGATTCAACCAATCGCCGCGCCCATTCGGTGTAATCCCTTTAAATTCTCCTGCTCTTGCCAAACTGCGTAAGGAATTATGTTTTAACCAAGCGCGTTTTTCAGTCGCTAATAAAAAATCATCCAAACTCAAATAGTGAATTTCACAATCCGAAGCCTGATAGCCTTGTCGATTATCTTTGCTTCTACGGACAAAGAAATAAATTGCAATGCCGACACGAATTTTATCGTCAAAAACATTGCCGCCTTCTTGTTTGCGGCGTTCACCGCTGGTACGCGCATTGCCTTTTAAATCAATCATCCAAATTTCTTGAAATTCCGCCACCACGGTTTTACGAAAACCATCAAATGATCTTGCCTCCATAAATGACGAGTTACTGATAAAAGATAACACCCCCTCATCACCCAATCTATCCGAAGCCCAGCGAAAAAACCGAATATACGGATCATAGAGTTTAGTTTTTTGTGCGGTACTTTCCGCTAGATAAGTGTCTTTAATCCGTTTATCGGCAACAGGCGCGGCATCATTTTTATTATTGTCGTTTTCGTTTTGCTGATTGGCGTTATACGGCGGATTGCCAATAATAATAGGAATCTTGCGGGCATTTTGCGCTTCAATACGGGCGTGATTTTCATCGGTGACACTGCCGAATATATCCAGATTCGCACCTGAATGGGTTTGTTCAAAGCCCCAATTGTCCAGCGTATTCACAAAACACGCGCCGCTGAACTCGCGCCACTGCCCTGTAATTTCATAATAGGTTTGTTCAATATTCAAACTGGCAATGTAATACGGCAAAATGGAAATTTCATTGGCATGAAGTTCATTAGCGAATTTATAGCTCAAGGCTTGCTGGTCGCCACGCCAGTAATCCAATAAATCGACAATAAATGTCCCCGTTCCCATGCACGGGTCAAGAATTTCCAAACCGCTGTCCGACAGGCGTTTTTTAAAATGCTTCTGGCTCAACCAATCGCAGGCTTCAATCATAAAACGCACCGCTTCTTTGGGCGTATACACCACGCCCAATTTATCCGCGTCTTTGGGGTTGTACGCGCTGTAAAAATCTTCGTAAATGTGTTTTAAAAAATCCTGTTTGTCGGCGGAGGTTTGCGTTCGCGCCGCAGATTGTCGAATGGAGGCAAAATAAGGTTCTAAACGTTTCAATAAATTAACCCGCGTTTCACCACGAAAAAAACTATTTTCTAAATCACCAATAGCACGCGCTAAATGGTTTTCCGCATGAAAACGACTGTCAGGAAACACCGCGCGAAAAATTTGGTCGGTCAAAATGTGTTGAATCAGCATTTCATCGACATTTTGTGCGCTGACACGCTCACCAATAGACCGCTGACACAGTTGTAAAAAGGCAGCGGATTGTTGGCGAAAATGGGCATTATCACGCCGCGCCGCACTGAGTAATTCAGTTAAGGCGGCGGCAACTTGCGGTAATTCGGTTAAAAATTTGGCCCGTGCAACGCGAGAACTCGCCACTTCGGGCGATTCATAGTCAAAGAAACTGTTTAATAAGCGTTGTAATTGCACTGCGTCATTGACCGCACAGGTCATCGTTTGTTCGCCATTTTGCATTAACACGGCGGTGCGGGTGTCTTCAAAAATGATGTTGTCGCGGGGATAACCTTTGGCAAGTTTGGCTTCGATTTCTTTGTTTAAATCGTCTTTTTCGTCTTTGGCTTCCCACCAGCCGTGTATTTGCCGCAAGCTATCCATTAAAACACCATCGGCTCGCAGTGCCGCGCCATTCGGGGCTTTGAACGGGTATTCGTTATATAAAATCAGTTGGTGTTCGCTGCCGATGGTTTCCAGCAAGGTTTGAAAAGCGGAGCGCAACGCGCCTTCATTACTCGCACCTGCAATGCGGCGCAAATCGTCAAGTTTGCGGTAGTAGTTTTGTATGGTTGCACTCATGTCGATAGCTTAGCCGAAGTGTGAGGTGTAGAAGGAAGCGCGATAGAGTCGCGCCCGCTTGATTTTAAAAAGCGTGATTGCTTGGGGATTATTATCAAGTATTTTTACGGCTAAAGTAAAAAACCTGTTTATCCATTTAAGTTTCAAACAGATAGCATCCTTTTAAGGGATGTTATCTGTTAAACGATTTGAGCAAAATGATGACAATGATTCCATTACGTCCAACAATTTTAATTTAAAGGCTAAACAAACTCCTTAGCCGCAATCAATAACTCCTCAATAAAATGCTGGCTGAATAATGGCAGATAATTGTGTTTTAAATAGGCAACTTTGGTGCAGGAGCTGGGGATAAGATGTCCTAAATTATAAATAACCAAGTCTTGGTCGGTTGCCGCATCGTAAGCAATATCGGCAATCAAACCCACACCCAAACCTAGGCGCACATAAGTTTTTATCACATCCGAATCTGCCGCAGCCAATACAATATCCAGCTCTAAGCCTTTGGCTTTAAAGGCTTTATCAATGGTGGAGCGTCCTGTAAAACCAAAGTTATAAGTGAGAATGGGATAGGATGCCAAGCGTTCCAGTGTAATGTCGCCGTCATTCAACGGATGATTGTGCGGCACGACCACCGCGTGATGCCAATCAAAACATTTTTCCAGCACTAAATCGGTTTCCTGATCCAGTCTTTCGGTACAAATGGCAATATCTGCCTCGCGCGTGTGCAGTTGGCTGATTAACTGCTCAGGCGCGGCTTGTACCATGTAGATATTGACGTTGGGGTATTTTTTCCGAAAGCGTTGTATTGCCATCGGTAAAAAATATTTCGCCTGCGTGTGCGTGGTGGCAATGTGCAGCGTGCCTTTATCGCTATCCAAAAAATCCGCCGCAATGGTGGTGATATTGTTTTTTGCCTGATTGATAATGGCGACTTCTTCCATGATGCGTTTGCCTAATGAAGTCATGCCAGACAATTTCTTCCCTTGGCGTTCAAATAACGGCGAACCCAATTCTTCTTCAAACAGTTGTAATTGCCGACTGACCGCCGACTGCACAACGTGCATTTTGTCGGCGGCTTTGGACATATTAAACTGGGTTTCTTGCAGTACCCGCAATAGCTCTATTTGGCTTAAATTCATGATAATTTCCTTGTTGTTCTCGTTCCCATGGGCTGCGTCACTGCCATTAAGTTAAGAAAAGGTAGGCGCGAATAAATTCGCGCCTACCTTAGTTGGTCATAGTGCTTTTCGGCTTAACTTAATGGCAGTGAT
Source organism: Methylococcales bacterium (assembly GCA_030693155.1). Taxonomy (GTDB): domain Bacteria; phylum Pseudomonadota; class Gammaproteobacteria; order Methylococcales; family Methylomonadaceae; genus UBA4132. The sequence goes on along the minus strand of JAUYBJ010000125.1, from coordinate 21,364 downwards.
GCGCCGCGTGAGAATGCAGTGTCAACGCGCCGCGTTGCACAGACCGCCGCGCGTGGAAATTAGGTGATGGGAGTACAAACCTAGGTTTGTATTCCAGCTATGCCGCATGAAACCAATGCGCGTGGCGTATATGTAAATCTACTCTATCACCTTTGCTCAGTTGTAAGCGTTTGAACTGTTCGTTGGGCATTTGTGCATAAATAATGTCAGGTGAGCCATTCACGCCTTTTTTAGCCAGTTCAATGCGAATCAACGCGCCCAGATGTTGCCAGTCTTTCAGGGTGGCGGTTGCCGCGTTGTCGGTGTTTGATTTGATAATATCAAGATCATGGGGGCGAATATGCACAGAATTAGACTCATCTGGTGAAATAATCAGCCCTGATAACTTTAGCCATTCGGTATTATGGTATCCTAATGCAATGACATTGGTATCACCGATAAAACGCGACACAAATTCATTGGCTGGATTATCGTAAATTTCGCTGGGTGTGCCTTGTTGTTCCAGATTACCGTGATTAAACACCACAACGCGATTGGCAACTTCCATTGCTTCTTCTTGGTCGTGCGTCACAAAAATACTGGTGACATTTAAATTTTCATGCAAATGCCGTAACCACAAACGCAAGTCTTTACGCACACTGGCATCCAACGCGCCAAACGGCTCATCCAGTAATAACACTTCAGGTTCAACCGCCAACGCGCGTGCCAAGGCAATACGCTGACGTTGCCCGCCTGACAGTTGGTCGGGATAACGATTATGCAGCCAATCCAATTGCACCAACTCCAACAGCGCGTGAACTTTTTTGTGAATCTCCGCTTCATTCGGGCGCAGTTTGCGCGGTTTAACGCGCAAGCCAAACGCGATATTTTCAAACACGGTCATGTGGCGAAACAGCGCGTAATGTTGAAATACAAAACCGATGCCGCGTTCACGAATATCTTTGTGGGTTTTGTCTTCTCCTTTTAACAGCACTTGTCCGCTATCCGCGCGTTCCAAGCCTGCAATAATGCGCAACAGCGTGGTTTTACCGCACCCTGAAGGCCCTAATAATGCCACTAATTCGCCTTCGGGAATTTCCAGATTAATGTCGTTAAGCGCGGTAAAATTACCGAAACGCTTGGAAATATGGTTCAAAATAATGCTCATAAAAATCCTATCTTCAAATATTGTAGGTCGGAATAAGACCGTTCAAGCGGTAGCGCAGGACGGGCGTTTCCGACATCGCACAAGTTTGTCGGAAACGCCTTATTTCGCTCACGCTCAATAAGGCTTATTCCGACCTACAGAGTTGACGGCGGCGTTAAGCTGGCTCTATCACGCTGTTGTTGCCATTCCAGAAAACTTTTCAATACCAGTGTCACCACCGCCAACACGGTCAATAACGATGCAGCGGCAAATGCACCGACGGCGTTGTATTCGTTATAAGTGTTTTCAACGTGCAGCGGCAGCGTGTTGGTCAGTCCTTGAATGTGTCCTGATACTACCGACACCGCGCCGAATTCGCCCATTGCGCGGGCGTTACACAACACCACGCCGTACAACAATCCCCATTTAATATTCGGTAAGGTCACGCGCCAAAACGTTGTCCAGCCACTCGCGCCTAACGATAATGCCGCTTCTTCCTCTTCGTTGCCCATTTCCTGCATGAGTGGAATCAATTCACGCGCGACGAAAGGGCAGGTGATAAACAGCGTTGCTAAGACAATCCCTGTGGTGGCAAAAATAATTTTGATGTTATGGTCTTGTAACCACTCACCAAACCAGCCATTCGCGCCAAACAGCAACACGAAAATCAAACCAGCGGTCACAGGCGATACCGAAAACGGTAAATCAATCAACGTGGTTAATATGCTTTTGCCGGGAAACTCAAACCGTGCAATTGCCCACGCCGAGGCAAGACCGAACACCGTGGTCAACGGTACGCATAAGAAAGCGACCCATAATGTCAATCGAATAGCTGCAAGCGCGTTGGGATCTGACAGTTCGGTGGCATATTTTTGCCAGCCTTTGGCAAAGGCTTCGATAAAAATAGTCACCAGCGGCAATAGTAAAAACAAGCCGATGGTCGTTAAACTCACCGCAATTAAGCTATAACGTACCCACACGGGATCATTAAGAGCGACTTTTGTTAGTTTATGTGTGTTCATAAGTTCCGTTAGGGTGTAATAGCGACGACAGGCGCGAGAGGTGCGAGCGTTTCAGAAGTGCGTCGGCGTAATAACATCTGCACTACATTAATAGTGAGTAACAACGCAAACGACACCAGCAACATGGTCAACGCCAACGCCGTAGCCCCCGCATAATCGTATTGTTCCAGTTTAGTGATAATCAACAGCGGCACAATTTCTGACACATAAGGCATATTACCCGCAATAAAAATTACCGAACCGTACTCGCCGACACCGCGTGCAAACGCCATTGCAAAACCCGTCAACGCCGCTGGAAATACATTGGGGAAAATAATGCGCTGAAAAATCTGCCAGCGGGACGCGCCCATTGAAGACGCGGCTTCTTCCATACTGGTATCCAGCTCTTGCAACACAGGTTCGACGGTGCGGACGACGAATGGCAAACCGATAAAAATCAGCGCGACTACGATACCCGCAGGGGTGAACGCCACTTTAAAACCCAGCTCGGTGAGCGGCTTACCGATTAAACCATTAGGTGCGTACAACGAAGCCAACACAATCCCCGCCACCGCAGTAGGCAAGGCAAACGGCAAATCAATAATGGCATCAAAAAAGCGTTTAGCAGGCAGTGAATAGCGCACCAACGTCCACGCAATCACAAAACCCAATACCAAGGCAATCGCCGCCGCCAATAACGCCGCCAAAAAACTCACCCGAAACGCAGCTTGTACCCGCTCATTGCCGATGATGTCGAGATAACCCTGCCAAGTCAGCAGCGAATCGGGAGCTAAGGTTTTAAACAGCAGAGTGCTGAGTGGAATTAATACCACCAAAGCCAAGTACAGCAGGGTAAAGCCCAATGCTGGTTTAAAACCGGGTAAGATGTTGGTTTTATTCACCATTTATATCCTCTAAAGTGAAGTGCCAAGTATGCACTTTTTCGTTGGAGTCAATGATAAACAGCTGTGTTTCTCAAGTGAAACGATGATATTCGATAGCACTATCCAATAATTAGATATAGCCAAGTGATGTTACGCATGAAAAAGCAATAGTCCACGAAAAGCAAGAAAGGCACGAAAAAAATCAAAGCTAATACGTCCTGTAAGTAGATGCACATAAGTTTTCAGGTATATGACTGCTAGTCCTTCAAGGACTGGCAGTCATTTGTTACCCGAATACTTTTTCATGACTACTTATGTCAACACTATCCAGTACGTTGTAATACCATTGCTACGGCGGCGGCACGGGTGGTAACACCGAGTTTTTCGTAAATATGTTCTAAATGTTTATTGACAGTGCGGTGACTGCTTTCCAGTATTAAACCGACTTCTTTGTTGGTTTTGCCGCGTGAAATCCACATTAATATTTCTGCTTCTCTAAACGTTAAACCCAGAGTTTCTTTTAGAGCTTCCAAATTCCATTCACTGGCGCATTTTTTTAATAACAATAAATATTCGCCTGCATTTTGGCAGGCAGCCATTTTGATATTGAACCCTGCCGAACTGCGGTATTCTTCTGCGGCAATACTACGGCTGCTGTTAAACCAAGTTAATATCGGTTTAGGTAATAAATTGCCTACGCTTAATTCGGTATCGGGTAGTGAATCAGTCAGCAACATAGTTGCGGCGGGTGTTAGCCATGTAATAGTACCGAGGTCATCGACAGCAATGGCGCAAAATGGGCTGTGCTGTAAGGCATTTTCAGCACGTTGTCTGGCGCGGGCTAATGCCAAATGCACTTCAATTCGAGCTAATACTTCGGGCGGGCGAATGGGTTTGACGATGTAATCCAGTCCGCCTTCACCAAAACCGCGCAATAAATTATCCAGCTCGCCTAAGCCTGTCATAAATAATATCGGAATATCGCAGGTGACAGGATTGGCCTTCAAGCGTCGGCAGGTTTCAAAACCGTCTATCCCCGGCATGACCACATCCATCAGAATAATATCGGGTTTTAAATAGTCAATTTGTTCAATGGCAGACAGTCCGTCGGTTGCTACCAGTACACGGTAATTGGCTTCGGACAAGGTGTCGGACAACAACGCCAAATTGGCGGGCGTGTCGTCTACTATCATAATGGTGCCGTTAGCAGAGGGTGTTATGGTGTCCATGATATAAGTGCCTATGCGGATGAGTGAGTGGTTTAAGCCAGTAGCTTTTTGATTTCTGCCAAGCGAAACTCGCTGGCAAGGACTTTGATACGCTGACTTAAAGGCAGGTATTCGGGGTTGGTTTTCGCTAGTGTTTCCAGTTTTTTATTCAGTCCCAATAAGTCGCCGATACGCACAAATGCCTGTAAATTTTGCAAAATATCAGCGGGCGGTAATTGCAATTCTTTTTCGGTGACTTCAGTGGTATCGGGTTCATCGGTTTGAAAATTCCACGTCAGGCTGGTATGTAGTTTTAATTTAGCCAATAAATGATGTATCTGTACGGGTTTTGCCAGAAAATCATTACAGCCTGCATGAATAGCGGCGGTGCGATCTTCTGGATAGGCGTTGGCACTGAGAACAATAATCGGCTTGAGTAAGCCGTTTTTGCGCAACTGTATCGCCGTTGCGATACCGTTCATCACGGGCATTGCTAAATCGAGCAACACCAAATCGGGTTTATGCGTGCGTGCCTGCACCAGCGATTCCGCGCCTGAACTGGCGGTATGAATGATAAAACCCAGCGGTTCAAGAATAGAACGCATCACATCACGGTGTTCGGGCTGGTCATCAACAATCAATATTGTTTGTCGCTGCCCCCGATAACCGACAATATTATCTTGTGGTACGGGTTCGGAAATAGTCCCTAGATTAGGTAAAAACAAGCGCACGGTAAAGGTTGAGCCTTTGCCCAATTCACTGCTGACCGCTAAATCACCACCCATGATTTCAGCCAAAATTTTACTGATGGTTAAGCCTAAACCGCTGCCTGAGATGGCGTTGCCTGTGGTGGTATTCAAGCGGGTAAACGGCTGGAAAATGTCTTGTAATTGTTCAGGGGCAATGCCTTGTCCCGTATCAATAATTTGAAAACTGGCTACGCCGCTGCTGTAGCCGATGTTAATAATAATTTCTCCCGACTGGGTAAATTTAATCGCATTACTGAGGATATTAATCAAAATCTGCCCGATCCGTTTTTCATCGGCGCGGACTTGTTGCGGTAGCGTATTGACTATTTGACAGCGAAAACTTAAGCCTTTGTCTTCCGCCTGCACTTTGTAAATCCGCACTAAATGTTCGATAAAATCATGAAAATCAAGCGGTTCATAATTCAATTCAAATTTACGCGCTTCAATACGCGCAATATCGAGTATATCTTCAATCAGTGCGGATAAATGTTCGCCACTGCGTTTTAAGGTATCGACCGCTTGCCGTCTGTGTTCTGGAATGGTCGGGTCTTTGTGCAGAATATAGGAATAACCGATAATACTATTTAATGGTGTGCGAATTTCGTGGCTCATATTACTGAGAAACCGACTTTTCGCACTGTTGGCGGAATCCGCCATTTTTAATGCTTGCTCTAATTTAGTATCGGTTTTTTTATGCTCTTCAATTTCCATTAATAATAATTGCGTTTGTTTACCCGTTTCTTCGTGGGCAACGCGGCGGCTTTCATCGTTTAATATCAACCACCATGTACATAAGCCGATAAACACCAATAATGACGTATAGACTTTAATAAAATTGCTGGATAATACTTGAAAAGTAAATAGCGAGGATTGGGCAACTAGTAAATCCTGATAATAAATAATACCGATAAAAATACTGGTCAGTACCGATAAAAAACAAAATAAAAATCCAAAGCGTAATAAGCGCAACTGTGCAGTTAAGCTCATCCGCGAGGATATAAAACGCCGCGCAAATTTTTCTAAATAATCATCTAAACGGGCATTGGGTTTGCAAGCATCCAAACACCGCGCATCCAGCGTACAGCACAGTGAGCAGATGCTGTCGTGATAGGCGGGGCAATAGGCAATATCTTCATGTTCAAATTCATTTTCACAAATACAGCATATATTATGACTATGGCTGTTTCTTTTATTACGATCCCGCGCCAAATAATGCTTATGTCCTGCAAAAAAAGCAATAATGGGCACTAATACAAAGGCTAATCCCAAAGAAATAAACGCAGAAAATGCCTGTGCATACTCACCAAATAAACCAATATATGCCAGTATCGACACTAAAGAGGCGACAAAGGTGGCAATCAGTCCCACAGGATTTAAATCAGGTAAATAAGCGCGTTTAAATTCAATAATATCAGGGCTGAGTTTTAAGGGTTTATTAATCATTAATTCTGCCGCTACCGCACTAATCCACGCTATCGACATATTGGAAAATAAGCCTAATACTTTTTCCAGCGCACCGAATACACCAAATTCCATTAATAATAAGGCAATGGAGACATTAAATAATAACCAGACGACCCGCCCTGGATGACTGTGAGTAATGCGGGAGAAAAAATTAGACCACGCCAATGAACCTGCATAGGCATTGGTCACATTGATTTTAAGCTGGCTGATAATCACAAATAGCGTGGTTGCCGCTAATGCCCATTCAGGATCAGGTAATAATTCCTGATAAGCAATCAAATACATTTGCGTGGGTTCGTGCGCGTGTTCCGCCACAATGCCGTGGCGTATCGCTAAATGCGCCAACAACGCGCCGCCTAATTGCCGCAGCATTCCGAACAGTATCCAACCCGGCCCTGCACTAATGGTTGCCAGCCACCAGCGCGTTTTATTTTGTTCGGTTTTTTCAGGCATAAAGCGCAAAAAATCCACTTGTTCACCGATTTGCGCGACCATCGAAAACGCCACCGTAGTGGCACTGCCAAACAATAGCCAGTTAAAACCCTGTCCGCTACTGGCTATCCAAAAATAGGTTTGGGCGGTCAACAGCGCGTCCTGTTCGTGCATCACCACGGCAATATACGGCGCGATTAACAACAGCAACCACACAGGTTGTGTCCATAACTGCATTCGGCTGATAGTGGTGATACCAAAGGTGACTAACGGAATCACACTGACCGCACTGATAACGTGGGCAAGCTGAATAGGAATATGAAAATACAGTTCCAACGCCAGCGACATAATCGAGGCTTCTAAGGCAAACAGGGTAAAGGTGAAGGAGGCGTAAATCAGCGAGGTAATGGTTGAACCGATATAGCCAAAACCCGCGCTGCGGGTCAGTAGGTCGATGTCGATATTGTAACGGGCGGCGTAATAACTGATGGGAAAGCTGGTGATGAAGATGACCAGTCCGACAATTAAAATTGCCCAGAACGCATTGGTGAAACCGTAATGAATGGATAAAAAGCCGCCTATCGCTTCCAGCACTAAAAACGAGGTTGAGCCGAATGCAGTATTGGCGACTTGAAATTCTGACCATTTACGAAAACTACGCGGCGCGAAGCGCAAGGCGTAGTCTTCTAAACTTTCATTAGCAACCCATGAATTATAATCACGACGGATTTTTGAGATATTTTGATAAATATTTTTATTTTTCATGGGGTTGGCAATACGGTTCGGTAGTGGTGACAGCGGAAGCAAATATCATGATATTTGCTTCCAGTGCGGCGTGACACATTTAACCACTACCGACAATGCGTCGCCTATTATTAACGGTCGTGTCCCATTTTTAAAATCAACGGTGAACCTTGGTTTTGAATAATCAGTTGTTTGCGCCCTTCTTCCTGCACGATAGGTTCTGCGGTTGAATTCACTTTAGGCTGCGGTTCAAGCACTGTTTCTACTTTAACCGTCGGCATCCACGCAGGTGTTTTGAGCGTTTTGGTGGTTTCGGGTGCTAGAAAATGCAAATCATCCAACAAATCAAAACACACGGTGCTGATGTGATCGGCTAATTTCTCGGCTTTAACAGGTTTTTCAGCACTGAATGACATGGTCAATTCAGCGTGTTGTGCGGGGTATTTTTGGGCAACAAGACGACAGGTGACGGGTAATACATTGTCTCTTTGAAACGCCAGTGAGCGCGGGTCAGAATTACCCGACGAGAAGGAAAAACCCACAGGAGTAGTGGAATTTTCAATTTTTCCGATGCTCACTTCTAAGCTGTGTGTCGCCGTCCCTGTCACCATGGGAAACCGCCATTCATTCAAGTTGTATATGACTTTTTCCTGTAAAGGCGGTGCGGCTACGCCCAAGTCATCCAGTGCTTGCACATCCATTTTTAACGCGATGGTTTTAATCGCAGTTTTATCCAAAGGTTCAGCCACGACCAAGGTACTGAGCGTACCCAGTAAGACGAGGAGTAACGAATTTTTCAGTGCTGAGGTGTGCATCATGGTGACTTCCTGTTAAAGAAAAAGCGAGTGAATAGTGTACATCGTTTGGGCTGATAAAGTGCGCGGTGTGCGTTAGCCGTTGTTATGGTCACTGTAAGAAACTCATTGCCTTTGCGATATACGTCATTTAACTCATGAGTCGAATGACGCATTGTGGAAAAATCCTGCAAGTCAAATAATCCCCACCAGCCGAAACCCAAGGCGACATCAAAATCGACTCAGTAATTACTTAACGCAAGCTTATGATTTAAGGGGCTTAATAACATGACTAATCCTATCTGGAATTCAGTAAAAAACCGAAGTCTCGGCTGGTTACCGACGATGGCTTTAACCGCTTTAGTAGCAGGACACGCACCCGTATCAGAAGCAGGTGCAACCTTCAAAATCGACGACACCAAATGGGTCAGCGTCGGTGCAGGTATACGAAGCAGTTTTAATGCGAAGGAAAGAGGCGCGCCGAATGGTAAAGCGTGGAGTAATGATTTTCAATTGGACAACGTCCGTTTGTATCTGAACGGACAAATTCATAAATATCTTAAAATCGAATTTAACACCGATTGCCAAACGTGTAGCAATGGCGGCGAAGTCCGCGTATTGGATGCGATTGGTAAATTTGAATACAACCCGTACGTTAATCTTTGGGTGGGTCGTATGCTCGTACCCGCCGAAAGACGCGAGATGAACGGCCCGTTTTACAGTGCTGTGTACAATATTTTTGCCAATGGCACACCGTTTATACCTGCGGATCAAAACTTAATTATCAAATCCGATGGCACATCAGCAGGTTCTTTTGGACGTGATGACGGTGCGACGTTCTGGGGTGCGGCGTTTGATGGTCGTTTGCAATATGCCTTCGGTGTCTTTAGAGGTCTGAGAGGCGGTGCAAATGCCAATAGTAATCCGCTGTATGCACAACGTGTCTCTTATAACTTTTGGGATGTTGAGAAAAATCCCGGTTATTACACATCAGGTACTTATTACGGCGCGGGCGGCGATATTTTAACGGTAGGCGTATCCAATCAGTATCAGAAAAAAGGCGCGGGCAGTGAAATCAATCCAGCCAGTTTTCGCGGTACATCGGTTGATGTGTTAATGGAAAAAGTGCTGCCTAATAAAGGTGTCGTTACATTTAACGGCGAATATAAAAATTATGGTCTGAGCCGCCATGCAGACCCGCTAACAGGTTTTACTTTATTTGAAGGCAATGCGCTCGATGTCAGTGCCATGTATTTATTTCCGAAAAAAGTCTTTATCGGCAAATTTCAGCCGTATTTCCGTTATGTCAATGTCGCTGCTAGTGCCGCCCCTGTGCGTGATGTGTATGAAACAGGCGTGAATTACGTCATTGATGGTCATAACGCAATGGTTTCTCTCAGCTGGCAACATGGCGATCTTATTTCTCCCATCAATAATAATGACTTAAATTCGATGACCGTCGGTTTTCAATGGCAAATCTAATCTGTCTTTCTCAGGAATTTTAATATGAAAAATTATTTACAACTCGGTAAAAAACTGGCGGTATCTATCGCCGTATCTGCGGTGCTGTTCACCAGCGCACAGGCGGAAGACACCATTAAAGTGGGTGTTCTGCACTCTTTATCTGGCACGATGGCAATCAGTGAAACCACACTGAAAGACACCATGTTAATGCTGATTGACGAGCAGAATAAAAAAGGCGGTTTGCTCGGTAAAAAACTGGAAGCGGTGGTTGTTGACCCTGCGTCTAACTGGCCGTTATTTGCCGAAAAAGCGCGTGAGTTATTAACGAAAGACAAAGTATCGGCGATTTTTGGTTGCTGGACTTCGGTATCGCGTAAATCGGTATTACCTGTTATCGAAGAATTAAACGGTGTGTTGTTTTATCCTGTGCAGTATGAAGGTGAAGAATCCTCGAAAAACGTGTTTTACACAGGTGCAGCTCCCAATCAACAAGCGATTCCAGCGGTTGATTATTTAATGAACGATTTGAAAGTGAAACGCTGGGTATTAGCAGGCACCGATTACGTTTATCCACGCACTACCAACAAAATTCTCGAAGCCTATTTAATCTCTAAAGGCGTATCTAAAAAAGACATCATGATTAACTACACGCCATTCGGTCATTCAGATTGGCAAAGTATCGTCGCCGACATTAAAAAATTCGGTTCTACAGGTAAGAAAACCGCCGTTGTGTCCACCATTAACGGTGATGCCAACATCCCCTTTTACAAAGAGTTAGGTAATCAAGGCGTATCCGCAGAAAAAATTCCCGTCATGGCGTTCTCAGTCGGCGAAGAAGAATTGTCAGGCATGGACACCAAACCATTGGTTGGGCATTTAGCCGCATGGAACTACTTCATGAGTGTTGATACCACCAAAAATGCCGACTTTATCAAACAATGGAAAGAGTACATCAAAAATCCAAAACGCGTCACTAACGACCCAATGGAAGCGCATTACGTCGGCTTCAATATGTGGGTGAAAGCAGTCGAAAAAGCAGGCACAACTGATCCAGCCGCTGTACAAAAAGCCATCATCGGTGTTGAAGCTCCGAACTTAACAGGTGGTACTTCAAAAATGTTAGCGAATCACCACATCACAAAACCTGTGTTAATCGGTGAAATTCAAGATGACGGTCAATTTGTCACCGTCTGGCAAACCAACAAATTAGTTGACGGCGATGCTTGGTCTGACTACTTGCCAGAAAGCAAACCCATCATTGCCGATTGGACTGATCCTATCATGTGCGGTAATTACAACACCAAAACCAAAAAGTGTTCTGGTCAAAAATACTAACCGTTCACCAACACAACCGAGGTTAAACCGTAGGTTGGGGTGAGCATAGCGAACCCCAACAATTCACCCCCTCTTGTTTGGGGTTCACTGCTCACTCCAACCTACTCAGGATACAACATGAAAAACAATCCATTACCGCGCTACTGTTGGCTGTTGTCAGTATTGCTGCTGGTTTTTTCGATAACGGTTCATGCCGATGACAACCAGCCGTTAGTCGATGCCTTAAACCAGATAAAACAAGGCTCAATGACTGACCGCGAAAAAGCCATCAATCAATTAGTCGCCCTGAAAAATCCCCGCAGTCTGGTTGTTTTACAGGCGTTATTAGCGGGTAAATTATTAATCGTCAAAGGCGAAGACAAGCTGGTGATTGCCGAAGATGTTAATCAGGAATACGAAGTAAGGGATGCTATCACTGATGCAAAACTGGGTACAAAAAACCATGATGCCGTCAGTAAAATCAATTTAACCAATAAATTACGCAGTGATTTACGCAAAATTATCGGTGAACTGGAATTAAACGCCGATGACCCTGTCATTCGTTTAGCCGCTGTCAACGCAATGGCAAATGAAGCCGACGAGCGATTATTAGACTTATTAAAATTACGGCTGAACATTGAAAAAAATCCCGCCGTACAAGAAGCCCTTGAAAATATTTTATTGTTACAGCAAATGGACAGTGCTGACAAAAATCTGCGCATTCTAGCCATAGAGTCACTGAAAGACCACGATAATAAAGACGTGTTCAATAAATTAAAAACCATCGTCGAAAAGGATGCCGACGGTCATTATGTCGAAACCGACAGCGACATCAGAAACACCGCCGAACTGGCATTGATTGAAATTAACAACCGCTTACAACTATACAGTGCGATAGAAACCGTATTTTTTGGCTTAAGTCTGGGCGCAGTGCTGGTGTTAGCGGCAATCGGTTTGGCGATTACTTTTGGTGTCATGGGCGTTATCAATATGGCGCACGGCGAGTTGATGATGATCGGTGCATACACCACTTATGTGATGCAGCAAATCATGCCCAATCATTTAGGCGTATCGGTATTACTGTCCATTCCCGCCGCGTTTGTCATTTCCGCCTTGGTCGGTATCGCTATCGAACGCGGCATTATTCGCTTTTTATACGGACGACCTTTAGAAACCTTATTAGCCACCTTTGGCGTGAGCTTATTTTTACAACAAACCGTGCGCTCTATTTTTTCACCGTTAAACCGCAGTGTGGCAACCCCCGAATGGATGAGCGGCTCGTGGCAAATCAACGACTTTTTATCACTGACATGGAATCGTTTTTACATACTGCTGTTCTGCTTACTGGTATTTTTTGCCCTGTTACAAATTCTTAAACATACCCGTTTAGGTCTGGAAGTTCGCGCCGTCGCACAAAACCGCCGTATGGCACGCGCAATGGGTATACCAACCGCCCGCGTTGACGCACTTACTTTTGGTTTAGGTTCAGGCATTGCAGGGGTGGCAGGTGTCGCGTTAAGTCAAATCACCAATGTCGGGCCTAATCTAGGGCAATCTTATATCGTTGATTCTTTTATGGTGGTGGTGTTCGGTGGCGTGGGTAATCTGCTAGGCACATTAGTCGCTGGATTCTCGCTAGGTATTGCCAATAAATTTTTAGAACCGTTCGCAGGTGCGGTACTGGCAAAAATTCTGGTGCTGGTATTTATCATTCTGTTTATCCAAAAACGTCCGCGTGGCTTGTTTCCACAAAAAGGCAGGGCGGCGGATGGTTAAAACACAATCATCGTTCCCACGCTCCAGAGACTGTGAAAGTATTATGAAAATAATCCACAAAACAAATTTTGAATTTTGTAAGTCATTGTTTTTATATAATGTGGGAGAGGCTTTAGCCTCGAATGCGAGGCTAAAGCCTCTCCCACATAAATACTTTCACAGTCTCCAGCGTGGGAATGCGTCAGAAGACGCTCCAGCGTCTTCATTCGGATTATGTGATGTATACGCGCTTAAACAATGAAGACGCTGGAGCGTCAACGGCTGCATTCCAACGCGGAGCGTTGGAACGATAAATCTCAAAACAAAAAATACCGCTGTGCAAACGGCAACACATCCGCAGGTTCACAAATCAATAATTCACCATCAGCGCGGACACTGTAGGTTTGCGGGTCAACTTCGATGTTGGGCTGATAGTAATTGTGAATTAAATCTTTTTTGCCGATGTTACGGGTATTTTTTACAATCCCTGTGCGTTTGCCCAAGCCTAATTTACCCGCCACATCCCGTTCAATCGCCGCTTGCGGCAAAAAGAACATGGAATTACTGGCGGCGGCTCTGCCAAAACTGCCAAACATAGGGCGGTAATGTACAGGTTGAGGTGTGGGAATGGAGGCGTTGGCATCACCCATCGGCGCGGAAGCTATCATGCCACCTTTAAGTATTAAACTGGGCTTCACGGCGAAAAACGCAGGTTGCCACAAAACCAAATCTGCCAGTTTACCGACTTCGATAGAACCAACTTCGTGAGAGATACCATGACTAATCGCGGGATTGATGGTGTATTTGGCAATATAACGTTTAATACGAAAATTATCATGACGGCTGGGATCGGTGGCTAAACTGCCGCGTTGCTCTTTCATTTTATGCGCGGTTTGCCATGTTCTAATCACAACTTCACCGACGCGCCCCATGGCTTGTGAATCGGAAGAAATCATGGAAAACGCGCCTAAATCATGCAATATGTCTTCGGCGGCGATGGTTTCGCGGCGGATGCGTGATTCAGCAAACGCGACATCTTCGGCAATACTGGGGTCAAGGTGATGACAGACCATCAACATATCCAAATGTTCATCCACCGTGTTGATGGTATAAGGGCGGGTTGGATTAGTCGATGACGGCAATACATTCGGCAAACCACAGGCTTTGATAATATCAGGGGCGTGACCACCGCCCGCGCCTTCGGTGTGGTAAGTGTGAATAGTGCGCCCTTTAAATGCGGCAAAGGTATCTTCGACAAAACCCGATTCGTTCAGCGTATCGGTATGAATCGCCACCTGCACATCAAAGCGTTCTGCGACATCCAGACAGCAATCAATCGCGGCGGGCGTTGTTCCCCAGTCTTCATGTAGTTTCAGCCCCATTGCGCCCGCTAATATCTGCTCTTCCAATGCCGCTGGTAAGCTGGCGTTGCCTTTGCCCAATAAACCAAAATTCATCGGGAAGCCGTCTAAAGCATGTAGCATTTGTTCAATATACCAAGGGCCAGGTGTACAAGTGGTCGCTTTCGTTCCCGTTGCAGGGCCTGTGCCGCCGCCTATCATGGTGGTTACGCCTGAACTTAAGGCTTCTTCAATTTGTTGTGGGCAAATAAAATGAATATGCGCGTCTATGCCGCCCGCTGTGACAATCTGTCCTTCACCTGCAATAATTTCTGTGCCTGCGCCGATAACAATCGTTACGCCTGCCTGAATATCGGGATTACCCGCTTTACCAATCGCGGCAATGCGTCCGTTTTTCACACCAATGTCGGCTTTGACAATACCCCAATGATCGACAATCAGCGCGTTAGTGATGACTAAATCCATTGCCACCGAAGAATCCAACTGGCTTTGTCCCATGCCATCACGAATGACTTTACCGCCGCCGAATTTCACTTCATCGCCGTACACGGTGTAATCGGCTTCCACTTCCAACAATAATTCACTGTCACCCAAACGCACACGGTCGCCCGTGGTCGCACCAAACATATCCGCGTAAGCCTGACGGCTGATTTTACTCATGATTGTGCCTCCAACGCGCCCATAATTTCCTGTCTAAAGCCATAAACATGACGTAATCCCGCAAACGGCACGAGCTGCACTTCGCGCTGTTGGCCGGGTTCAAAACGCACCGCCGTACCCGCAGCAATATCCAAACGATAGCCACGCGCTTGTTCACGGTCAAAATGCAGAGCGGGATTGGTTTCATAAAAATGGTAATGCGAGCCGACCTGAATCGGACGGTCGCCGCTGTTGGCAATCAACAAACGGATAGCCTCACGCCCTGCGTTCAGTTCAATTTCGCCTTCGGCTGGAATCACTTCACCTACAATCATGGTTTGCTCCTAAACAATCGGATCATGGACAGTGACGAGTTTTGTCCCGTCGGGAAAGGTCGCTTCCACCTGTACATCGTGCAGCATATCGGCTATGCCCTCCATCACATCATCAACCGTAAGCAAAGTCCGCCCGTAAGCCATCAACTCGGCGACGCTTTGTCCGTCTCGCGCTCCTTCCATAATTGCTGCTGAAATATAGGCAACGGCTTCGGGATAATTCAATTTAACGCCGCGCGCTAAACGGCGTTCAGCAACAAGCGCGGCGGTGAATAACAATAATTTATCTTTTTCGCGTGGTGTCAATTGCATAACTGTGTCCTGTCAAGTAGCCCAAATACGCGGTGCGCACGCGGATTGCTGGGCAATGTCGGTTCGGAGTAACTGCCAAACCTGCTGAAAAAAATCGCGTAATACATCGGCGCGGTCATCGAGAGCGCGACAAATCAATAAATCATCAATACGGGTTACACCGCGATTAGGATGCTCACCGATTAACTGCTGCACCGCCTCAAGATGTGCGGCAGTGCTAGGATAGGCGAATAATGTACCATACGCTGAATGCCCGTTTAAGCCCCAACGCGCGGCAAAGGCTTGTGCGTCTATGCGTAAGCGTTCCCGATAAAACAACACTCCCGCTTTTACAATATGCCAGTTCATGGTCAATTCACCCGCTGTAAAACCTTCCTGTGCCGCAGGTCGTCCCAATGCCACCACTTCCCAACCGATAAACCGCGCCGTACTTGCCAATTCCAACCGCAATTCAGATTCGACTTTCGCGCCTTCATAAATAATGGTTTCCTGTGGCAACCATTCCAGCGTCGCACCCTCGTCAACGGTTAAAGACACCTGTTGCCGTGCCACTTTACCCGCACTACGATAAAACTTACCCGCCGCTGGAGTCGTCACCAACGCCGCGCTATTAGTCGCGGCGTTGATATTAATCGTCAACCTATCGCCAGCAACTACGCCGCCTGGTGGATGCAATATATACACATGACACACCCCGCCTTCTGGATAAAACGGACGTTGTACGGTTAATGGCCCGTGATGACTACGATGCGCGAGTACCGTTTTGCCGTTTTTGTTGGCAAAGCCTAGGTTTAGGTGGGCTTGCCAGTCTTGGGTTGCTGTGCTGTCAGTTGTTGAAATCACGGTTTTAAATGCTTATATTTCATCGGTTAAAACCTTATAAGAAGGGTCTTCGTAAATATTAATATCAATAATATCGTTGGCAGTATGCAGAAGCTGTCTGCAATCGCTACTTAAATGTTTTAAATGTAATTTTTTACCCAATTTTTCATAACGTTCAGTGAGTTTATTCAAGGCTTCAATGCCTGACATATCCACTACTCGACTATCTGAGAAATCAATAATAATTTCTTCTGGGTCATTTAATACATCAAATTTATCATTAAACTCACTGACTGAGCCAAAAAATAACAGTCCAACCATTTCATAATGTTTAATGCCCTTATCATCTACATATCTTTTAGCGTGAATGTGTTTTGCACTTTGCCATGCAAAAACCAACGCCGAAATAATAACGCCGATTAATACCGCTAATGCCAAATTATGTAATATTACTGTAATTAGGGTAACAGTTACCATCACAAAAATATCCGCTTTAGGCATTCGGTTAATTATTTTAAAACTTGCCCATTCAAATGTACCGATAGATACCATAATCATTAAGCCTGTTAATGCCGCCATTGGTAATTGTTCAATTAAATCAGCAGCAAACATAATAAATACCAGCAACATAACAGAGGCGACAATCCCTGATAACCGCGCTCTTGCGCCCGATGAGATATTAATCAAACTTTGACCTATCATAGCGCACCCACCCATACCCGAAAAAAAGCCCGTTACGATATTGGCAAGCCCTTGAGCCATTGCTTCTTTATTACCTTTGCCTTTAGTCTCAGTAATTTCATCAATTAAATTTAGGGTTAATAAACTTTCAATTAAACCCACCCCTGCAACAATTAATGCGTAAGGGAAAATAATAGTCAGCATTTCAAAATTAATCGGTAAGTTTGGAATATGAAAGGGAGGAAATCCACCTTGAATACTGGCAATATCACCAACGGTTTTTGTGTCTATATCAAAACCAATCACTAACGCGGAAACGACTAAAATAGCGGTAAGTGACGCGGGAATTGCTTGTGTTAATTTAGGTAACAGCCAAATAATCAACATCGTTAATAATACTAAACTCAGCATAATTAATAGTGGCAATCCTGTCATCCACTGTAATACACCCGACGCATCAGCTACTTTAAATTGCGCTAATTGCGACATAAAAATAACGACGGCTAAACCATTCACAAAACCAAACATCACAGGATGCGGAACGAGGCGAATAAATTTACCCAGTTTTAATAAGCCTGCAATCAGTTGTATTAACCCTGCAAGAATAACCGTCGCAAAAATATATTCCACACCGTGCGTTTTAACTAAAGCGACCAGAACCACCGCAACAGCACCTGTCGCCCCTGAAATCATGGCAGGGCAACCCCCTAAAATAGAGGTAATTAAACCCATACTAAAAGCGGCATATAAACCAGTCAGAGGTGATAAACCCGCAATTAACGCAAAAGCAATGGCTTCTGGCACTAAAGCAAGGGCAACGGTTAAGCCTGACAGCACTTCGGTTTTATAGTTAATCTCGCAAGGTGGAGTGAATAAGTTGAGGTATTTTTTCATTAAAATAGAGGTTATCCGTCATTGTCAAACCGTGATTATAGCATTTCACCTCAAACCTGCGCTTAACCGTCACACCGTCAAATACTGTTTAATCATGCTGTCGCTTAAGCTGTCCATTGCACCTGTGGCAACGGTGCGACCTCTGTCCATGATACAAAAATGATCGGCGACTTTGCGGGCAAAGGGAAGTTTTTGCTCGACCAGTAACACGGTTACGCCTAATTCATGATTGATTTTGGCAATGGCACTATGCACTTCGCCTAAATCGTCTGGATTGGGTTTTGGTATGGGGATGGGTTTTCCCAGTGAACGATTGAGGCGAATGATAACATCACCGATTTCACTGACGATATTGGGTTGTATGCCTTCGGTGGGTTCGTCCAGAATCAGTAATTGCGGGTTGAGTACCAAGGCTCTACCGATGGCGAGTTGCTGTTGTTGACCGCCTGATAAATCACCGCCTCGGCGTTTGAGCATTTGTTTTAACACGGGAAAAATTTCATACACGGAATCGGGGACTTTTTTAATGCCGTGACGACGCGCGGCGCGTAAGCCTGTTTTCAGGTTTTCTTCCACGGTCATTAACGGAAAAATTTCCCGACCTTGCGGAACATAGCCGATACCCAGCGCGGCGCGTTGTTCGGCTTTGCCACTGCCTAATAGTTGTTCGTCAAACGTAATAGAGCCGCCTTTGATGGGAATCAGCCCCATGATGGCTTTCAGTAAGGTGGTTTTGCCCACGCCGTTACGTCCCATTAAACACACGCAACCGCCTGCGGGAATGTCTAGGTTAATCTCCCAGAGGGTGTGGCTTTCGCCGTAATATTGTTCCAAGCCGTTAATTTTTAACATTATCCCCCCAAATAAACTTGTATGACGCGCGGGTCGTTTTGTACTTCGTCCATTGTGCCTTCGGTTAATACCGAACCTTCGTGCAACACGGTGACTTTGCGGGCAATGGAGCGCACAAATTCCATATCATGTTCCACCACCACGATGGAATGTTTGCCCTGTAGTGACAGCAATAATTCAGCCGTGCGTTCAATTTCCTGATGGGTCATGCCTGCAATCGGTTCATCAACCAGCATGACTTTGGGTTCTTGCATCAACAGCATACCGATTTCCAGCCATTGTTTTTGTCCATGCGACAAAATACCTGCGCGGTATTGTGTGGCTTCGGTTAAGCCGATGGTGGCGAGAACTTCATCAATGCGGTCGCGCTGTTCGCCTGTTAAACGAAAAAACAGCGTATGCCACGCGCCTTTGTCGGCTTTTAATGCCAGTTCCAGATTTTCAAACACGGTTAGTGCGTCAAATACGCTAGGCTTTTGGAATTTACGACAGATTCCCGCCTGCGCAATCGCGGGTTCATCCATTTCTAATAAGTTGATGGTTTGCCCGAAAAATACCGAGCCTGTATCGGGGCGGGTTTTGCCTGTAATCACGTCCATTAGAGTGGTTTTTCCTGCGCCGTTAGGGCCGATTAAACAGCGCAATTCGCCATCATCTATATATAAGGACAGTTTGTTCAAGGCTTTAAAGCCGTCAAAGCTGACGCTGACATCTTCCATGTACAGAATCGGCCCGTGTCGGGTATCAAGCGAACCTTTGACTGCCATTACGCCTGTGTTACTTTTGTTTGGGTCGTCAAATAAATTTTCTTTAAACTGATTCACGCGCTTTGCTCCCTGATTTTGCGTTGTAACAAGCCGACGATGCCGTCTGGTAACAGCAACGTGACCACGATAAACAAGCCGCCTAAAATGTATAACCACGCTTCGGGTAATAAACCTGTCAACACGGTTTTGCTGTAATTGACCAGCACCGCGCCGACGATTGCACCGTATAACGTGCCGCGTCCGCCCATTGCCACCCAGATGACAATTTCTAAGGAATTAAGCGGGGAAAATTCGCTGGGGTTGATAATGCCAACTTGCGGCACATACAACGCGCCTGCAATACCTGCCAACATGGCGGCAAACACGAATAACCAGAGTTTGAACATTTCCACCCGATAACCCAAAAAGCGCACGCGAGATTCTTGGTCACGGATTGCAGTGACCACGCGCCCCAGTTTGGTATTGACCAGCCAACGACACACTAAAAAGGCACTGATTAAGCAAATGCCCGTCATCATGAACAACACGCCGCGCACCGCTTCGGATTGAATATTAAAACCCAGTATGTCTTTAAAATCGGTTAAGCCGTTGTTGCCGCCGAAGCCCATTTCATTACGAAAAAAAGCCAGCAATAAAGCGTAAGTCAAAGCTTGGGTAATAATGGATAAATACACACCTGTTACCCGCGAGCGAAATGCTAACCAGCCAAACACAAACGCTAATATTGCTGGCGCAAGCAGCACCATCAACATTGCAAAACCAAAATTATCAAAACCTAACCAATACCACGGCAGTTCTTTCCAGTTTAAAAACACCATAAAATCGGGCAGTTCGGCATTGCCATACACGCCGCGTGTACCGATTTGCCGCATTAAATACATTCCCATTGCGTAACCGCCCAAGGCGAAAAACGCGCCTTGCCCTAAGACCAGAATGCCCGCATAACCCCAGACTAAATCCAGCGACAAGCCCAGCAAAGCAAACGCCATATATTTGCCTAACAACGACACCGTGTAGGCAGAAAAATGTAACGCGGAATCTGGGGGTGAGATTAGGTTACAGAACGGAATAATAAAGGTAACTGCGGTAATAAGCAGTAACACTGCTGTGCAGGTTTTATCATTTCCGAAGAAGGCTAATAATTTCATAGTGTGTTGCCTAGTTTATTTGGAGTTGGGAGTGCAAGCTTTGCTTGCGCGTGCAAGCAAAGCTTGCACTCCTTTAAGATGTTATTAACCATCCGCCGCCCTGCCTTTTTGTGGAAACAAGCCACGCGGACGTTTTTGGATAAACAGAATAATAAACACCAGCACCAGAATTTTTGCCAGTACCGCACCTGCAAACGGTTCTAAAAATTTATTGGCAATACCTAGTGAGAATCCAGCGACTAATGTGCCTAGCAGATTACCTACGCCACCGAACACCACCACCATAAAAGAATCGACGATATAAGATTGCCCCAGATTAGGCCCGACATTGGTGATTTGACTTAACGCCACACCTGCCACACCTGCAATGCCTGAACCTAAACCGAAAGTCAGTGCATCAACGCGGGCAGTGGGTATGCCCATTGCGCGTGCCATGCGGCGGTTTTGTGCGACGGCGCGAACTTCCAGACCTAAACGGGTATGTTTAAGAATTTGTAACAGGGCGAAAAACACCATTAAGCAGAACAGCAGTATGTAAAACCGATTCCATGTCAGTGATAAAAAATCGTTGATTTGCCACGAGCCGCTCATCCATTCAGGAGTTGCCACACTGCGATT
>JAUYBJ010000107.1 GCA_030693155.1 Methylococcales bacterium | reverse complement strand
TCTTTATCCATCCCTATCGCCGCCCGACACTGCCTTTCTGTTTTTAAATAAGATAATCCCAATTTCATAGCCGTTTATTAGTCCTGTTTTATTGATAATAGTGATTATCTATTCTTATTTATTCTGGTGCAACAAGTCTAATTTAGATTATATTCTTTTAGTAAATACTTTGTATCGAGAGCAGGAGAATAATTCATGTCAATCGGTGGGAGCTGAGCTGCATCACCAATAAAAATTATTTTTTTATTATGATCATTGCAATCGAGGTTAGCATATTTCAAGAAATCTTTAAGCAAAAATCCAGAACCAAACCTCATAAATTCAGCCTCTTGATAAATATCAGCAATCATTGATGCTTCATCAATGATATATACGGTATCAACTGAATTATCATTTACCCCTAATTCATAATAAAACTTATAAGTTTCTTTCCCATCTGTATCAGTATCCTTATACTCAACAATATCTTCAAATGAATAAATCGTTTTATGAAGCGTACAAGCCTGTGATTTTGTTTTTTGTGCAATCACCTTAGCGGCTTTACCCGTTGGGGCTGCTAAGATATAGTTTCGACCGACAGAGTTAAAATATTCAGTTAATCCTTTAGTAATAAAAGTTTTCCCTGTTCCCGCATAACCTTTTAAAAGAAAAACTTGCTGGGTTTTATCAGAAAAAAAATATTCAAGCCTATCAATAAGTTGCTCTTGCCCATCCGTTAGCTGATATTCACTATAAATATCCTTCATATTAATTCGGCGACGAGTTTCATCTTCTTCAAAATTAATATTATTCTTAGCAACAAGACAACAATATATAAAAGCTTCAAACTTATTTTTATCGATTTCAAGTTTTAGTTTATCAAGCTCCTTTTGTGCTTCTTTTTCCCTTAATCGTATAAGTTCTAATTCTTGCAATGCTTGTTCTAACTCAAGATTTTTTTCATTCAAATCTATTTTTTCATTTTGCTTATTAACAGGTGCTACAAATTCTTGATAGTCATTTGCTGCCCCCATGCCTTGTGTAATATATAACCAACAACCAATCAAATAAGCTTCTTTTACTAACCAAAGAGTATCTTCTGAAGAAATGCTACCTTTATGTGCAGCTTTATTTCCATTAATACGAATAGCGTGTAATTTATCTAAGATAGGACGATTTACAGCCGATTTAAAATTTTCATCATCCAAGCGTTCAAAAAAATTGGCATTTTCATTACTTGGAAGACATAAATCACGATAAATATGCCCAACAATTAATTCTGCAAAACATCGCAATTTAATAACCGCACTTTGAGGGTCAGAAAAAATGTAATTTTCTGCGTCTGCCCCAAGTTCTGCAAGATCAAACCATTTAGCTCTTAAATGTTCAAAGTTTATAGATTGCATAAATCATCATTTCCAAAATTTCGTTTATTGATAATGTCTCTACTGAAAATCAAATAATTGTAGCTTGTAGCGCGTAAGTTGGGTAGAGCGATAGCGAAACCCAACAAAAACAATCGACACTGTATAAATGTTGGGGTTAGTACCTCACCCCAACCTACGAAATCATGAGCTTTGTAGCTCGGAATAAGCCTATTTGAGCGTAACCGAAAACAAATATTTCCGACAAACCATTCCGCACAATATCACACTTTGTCAGAACCTACCGCTCTGCGCTACCGCTAGTGTGGGCTTATTTCGACCTACTCACGACACCGCCAGATACTCTCACATCACCTGACATTGAGCATAGTCCGATGCTCCCAATGCTATGCAAGGTAAAACTAACAAGGCGGGCGTGGTGTGTTTTCGTTCCAGATCTAAAAGCGGTAGGATTGGTTTCATCCTACCGCGCTGATTAAGCGGGCTTATCAACTTGCAAGGTGTAGCGATTGAAAGAACGTCCGCTATTTTTTTGTTCTTTGCCGTGAAAAGTGACTGTGACTGAATCTCCTAACGTGGCGTTTTGTTGTTTTAGGCTGTGTATCAAATAACGATTCAGGTCAACACCGACAATCGCGCCGCTATCATCTTGTAACAGCATGGTTTTATATTCGTCATAGAGTGAATCATTAAGCGTGCCGCTGTCTTGAATGATGCCTGCAATGGTGTCGCCTGCCTTAGGTTGCCAGTAGGTCACTTTGTCTGTTGTTGCTGATTGGTTGTCAGTCATTTTTATCCTGTTTGTTAATGGGTATGGCTGGGTACAATTGTACTTAGTTGATCTTAAGTTATCAGGTTTTAGCAAACCGTCGGCGTAATAAAAATAATACGCTGAATAATACTGCCGCTGTAATCAATTGGATTAATGATAAATACCAGCCGCTTGTTGGTTTGTTCAGGGTATCAACGCTGAACGTGGGGGCGGTTTGTTGTTGTTCTTTACTCCACGCGCTGTCTGCCATGATGTTAGGCACGAAAAAATCGCGCCATTGATCTTCAAACTGGTTCACCTGTTGGATGAATTCGGCATAGCGTGGTGCGTCTATCCCTGCCAGTCGGTCTGCCATTAGAATCACTGCCAAGGCGGGAGAAGCCGCCGACCAGCGTTCCATAAATTCAAACTGGCTTTTGCGCACCGCATCAAATTGATACATCAATGGGCGTATCTGGCTGTCCAGTTGCAGGGCGGCGGGTAAGCCTGCGATGTCACGCGGTAATTCTACGGCGGGCGGTTTGATGTCGGGATGGTTGGCGTACCATTGCGTTAATAAAGCAGGGCGTTGCTGATTATTCAGTTCTTGAAAATGGCGAATTTCAATAATCGCGGTCATGCGCGAGGGCATTTTGGCGTATTGATTCGCCGCCCAGCCCAAACCTGCGGGGATGGCGAAAGTAATGACCAACCAAGTGCCGAGCATGGCAATCGCCGCCGCACCCGATGAAATCGGCAGTAATAAAAATAAACCCGCAATGCCGAACCACACCAAAGCGTACAGGCTGATGAAGATTAGCCATTGCCCGATTGCACTGCCTGTCGCGCCTGAATCGAGAGCGAAAGTCAGTAATGAGCTGATTATCATCACCGCCAACAGCAAGCCATAACGCACACCCAGCGCGGTGAATACCAACCGCCACGGTTTGGCGGTTTGGGTGCAGACTAATCGCCATACGCCGCTTTCGCGGTCTTCCTGCACCAAGCCATAAGTTAAGGCAATGATGATTAACGGGGTTAATAGTGCGAGCAGGGTGGCAAAATCCAGAAAGCCGAATTCGTGCATTAACGGGTTGAACAGTTGGTCGCCGTTGCGTCCGTCAGTATGCCGACTGCGGGTGGATATTTTGATGTAGGTGCTTAAAAAATCCAGTTGGCTGACGTTTAATGCCAAGCCGCCCAAAGCAGGTAAGCGCAACGGCGGCGCGTTGGAACTGGCAGAAAATGCGCTGGCTTTTTCGCTGCTGTCAGCGGGTTTGTGGGCATCGTGCATTTCTGCCTGATTGACGGCGTGCTGCACAATCACAGGCGCATTGGCTTTGGCGCGAAAGTCACGCGCACTCAGTCCAGACCAGACCGCGCTGATGGTCATGAGCAGTAAAAATACGCCAACTATCCACAGGTTGAGCGGGTTACGGCGAAAGCGACTCCATTCAATGGAAATAAGGTTCATCATGGGGTCAGTCTCTTTGCCGAAAGGGTGAGTAAAGTGAGTGCAAGCGTGAGCCAGAGCAGTAACACGACTATATCCAGTCGCACATTGTGCAGGGCAAACAGCAGATCAGGTGCGTTATAGTCAAAGTCTTTGACACTGCGCCAATCGGCTTCTTCGCCTTTCGCACCGCGTTCTGTGCCATGACTGCGCCCTCTGTCCCAGTCTTCGGTCAAGTTGATAAAATAATGGCGATATTCTTCGGCGGCATCTTCAAAATGCCGTTGATGGGCTAAATCCATCCCTGCCAAGCTCATGGATAATGAGCGGATAGCCAGACTCGGCCCTAACCATGACGCAAGGTGGGTCAGGTGTTGTTGCAGGGTAAAATTGTCCCGCAAACGGTCAAAATGCAGGGCGTGTATGCGGACGGAATAACCGTCATTAAACTGGCGGTTGAGCGACACAAAGCCGACGGGTAAATCTTCTTTACGGCTCACGTTGTATTGCGCCAACAGTTGCGCTTCAAAGGCTTTTTCGCGTTGTTCATGCGAGCCGTCACCGTTAATGCCTTGGTCTATGTCTTGTTTTATCGCCGCCCAAAATTGCTTGGCATCGGGATTGGGTGCAAGGCTTTGCGCGGCGACTGCGCCCAGTCTGGGGGCGATAAATACCCCGCCTAGCCAGAAAGCCAATAAGCAGAATAATGTCACGCGACTGGTTTTAAAATACGCAGAAGCAGCAATCGCGATAGCGACAAAAATCGTGTAATACACTAAAAACAACAGCAATAACAGCGCGAGTCGTAGCACATCGTCCACGCTCAGGGTGAAATTTTGCTGTAGCAGAATCAAGGCAACGATGAGCGCGGGCGACAATACCAGACTGAATGCGGCAAGCAAGCCCAGCAATTTGCCGAACACCAACGCAGTGGCATTGACACCCAAGCTGTGCAGCATCCGTAACGTGCCGCGTTCGCGTTCCTGACTGACTGAATTAAACGTCAATGCCACTATCAGCAACGGCAACAGCGCGTATAACACAAAACTGGTGGTGGTTTGTCCAAAACGATTGGCTAAAATATCATCGGCACTGGGATTGAAGCGTTCCAGATTGCGTTTATGCGGCTCTAGCCACAAGGATTGTCCGATGAACGGGCGTAAGCCAGAATCCAGTGCCGCGACGGGTAAATCAGGTTTAAACACATAAATACCGTAATGGGCGGCGGCATGGGGATTTTTGACGCTTTGCGTGTTCCATTGTTCTTTGGCGGTGATGCCGACGCTTTCTTTTTCCTGCCGTAATTGTTGCAACTGAAAGGTAGAAGCCAGTAAAAAACCGATAAAAATCAGCAATAACGAACAGCCCAAAGTGAGCAACCTGCCGTCACGCACCGTGGCGATAAATTCTTTACGAACAATGGCGGTTATCATGCCAGACCTCGCGCGTGGGCTAAATATTTTTGCTCCAGTTCATCGTGCTGTACGGTGTGGGCATCAAATTCTTCCACCAAACGCCCGCTTTTCATGATGCCGATACGGTCGGCAACCTGTTTGGCATTAAATAAATCGTGCGTTGCCATTAACACCGCCATGCCGTTATCAGCGGCGGTACGAATGCGCTGGGCAAAATCATTTGCGGCGCTGGGGTCGAGTCCAGAAGTCGGTTCATCCAATAGCATGGCTTTGGCGTGTTTGGCGGAAGCAATGGCTAAACCGACTTTTTGTCGCATTCCTTTGGAGTACATAGAGACCCGTTTGCCGTGCGCGTCGTCTTGCAAGCCGCTCTCGGCTAACAGCTGTTGCGCTTGTTCGCGGGTAATCGTAATGCCCGCTAAAGTGCAGAAAAACGTTAAATTTTCCACGCCGCTCATCATCTCGTATAACGCGACATTTTCAGGTAAATAGGCGATTTTGGCGCGGACTAAATCGGGATTCGCGTGTGGCGATTCGCCTTCAATCAACACCGCGCCGCTGATCGGGCTATTGAAGGTTAAAAAGGTGCTGATGGTGGTGGTTTTACCTGCGCCGTTGCCGCCTAATAAGGCATACACACAGCCTTTAGGGACACGCAGATTCAGGGAGTCGATGGCGCAGTGTTGTTTGTAATTGACGATTAAATTTTTTGCTTCGAGAACGGCGGGAGGCGTATTCATGGACGTTTTTTCCAAATTAAGCGGTGGTATGCAAGAACGGACTGCGGGTGTGTCGCGTTCAATAAATTAACAGAATAAGACGGTTGAGATAACGGATTACCTCATAGCGCAGGGTGGGCAACGCTTTTGAGACTGTGAAAGTATTTGTGTGGGAGGGGCTTTAGCCTCGTTGCGGGGCTAAAGCCCCTCCCACATAATAATAAAAACAATGGGTTATGAAATTAAAAAATAGTTTAATGGATTGTTTTGATAATACTTTCACAGTCTCTTTTTTCCACCACATTAATCACTGTAATCGGCAGGCAAAAAACCTGCCCACGCTACAAAAACACGCTGAACGGCTCAACGATGACTTTATCACCTACGTCTACGCCTTGGCAGTCGCTGGACAGGACGATGTAACAATTAGCGACACTTAACGCACTGAGGATGTTTGAGCCTTGATGTCCTGCGCTGTCTACAAATAATTTGCCGTGTTCGTTTCTGAGGATGCCGCGTTGAAATTCTTGTCGTCCTGCGGATTTTTTCAATACGCTGGTACAGATTGCGCTGAGTTGTAATGGGCGAGTCATTGCCGTGCCTGTGAATTGTTGCAGAGCAGGGGCGACGATTTGTTGAAAAGTGACCTGTGCGGAAACGGGATTGCCGGGAAGTCCGAAAAAATAACACGCGCCGATGTTGCCGAAAGTGAGCGGTTTACCCGGTTTAATGGCGAGTTTCCAGAAGTTGATGTGTCCGCATTCGGTTAATACTTCCTTGACATAATCGGCATCCCCAACCGACGCGCCGCCTGTGCTGATGATGACATCGTGATTGTTGGCGGCGGTGGTGAATGCGTCACTCAGGGCTTGTTTGTTGTCGCGAATCACGCCTAAATCGGTAACGTGAAAACACGGGTCGTTGAGTAAGCCTATCAACAGGTAACGATTGCTGTCGTAAATTTGCCCTGTGCTGAGCGGATGCCCTAATGCGGCTAGTTCATCGCCTGTGGAAAAAATGGCGATGTTGAGGCGGCGGTACACGTTGACAGTACCGACTCCTGCGGTGGCTAATAAGGCTAAATCGACGGCGGTTAATTTTTTACCTTGCACGCATAATAAGCTGTCTTGGGCGACATCTTCGCCGATTGCTCTGACATTCTGGTGTATGTTGGTGTTAGCGGGAAAGTGTATTTGTTCGCCGTCACGCTGAATATGCTCCTGCATAATCACGCTGTCCGCCTGTGCAGGCAACACCGCACCTGTAAAAATACGCACGCATTGCCCGCGTTGTAGTTGTCCTTGAAACGGTTTTCCTGCCCACGAGATGCCGATTAATTGCAGTGTGAGCGGCTGTGTGTCTGCTGCATCTTCGCTGATAAAGGCATAACCGTCCATTGCCGAATTGCGCTCATGCGGGATGTTGATAGCTGAATAAACGTCTTCGGCTAATACCCGCCCCAGCGCAGTTTTCAGGGTGATTATTTCTTCGCCATTAATGACAGGGATTGCCATGCGAATGCGTTCCAGTGCGTCGCTCACCGTCAGCATGGGCGTTTTTTCTAAGCTACAAGCATCAATCATAATAGGCTCACTATAAAGTCGGCGATAAGTTCGGGATTGTTGAGGTCGAGCGGTGTTAAATAATCGGGCGTTGCCAGTGGCGTGTCGCTGGCTAGGGCGATGATATTGGGATCATAAGGGTATAACAATGGCTGTTGCAGTGCGGCGCGGTGCAGTTCAATTTTAGGAAAGGCTTCGGATTTAAAGCCTTCAATTAACAGCAAATCCAGTTCAGATTGGTCAAAAAAAGTAAGTTGTTCATTTAGGCTGGGTTCTTGTATGGCATTCAATTCGGTAATAACAGCGCGGCGGTACGGCGATACCAGCATCACAGGTGTCGCGCCTGCCATGCGTAAGCGGTAACTGTCTTTACCTTGGTGATCAATATCAAAATCATGGTGGCTGTGTTTGATTAAGCCGATGCGTAAACCGTGATGTTTTAATAGCGGTATCAGTTGCGTCAATAAGGTGGTTTTACCTGTGCCACTGGCAGCAACAAAACCTAACAGCGGAATGTGGGCGTTTTGCATCGGTTTAAATTATCAAGCGGTTAGTGTGAGCTTAGGCTATGATTTTAACACTATTAAATCCCCGTCATCTCGGAGCGTCCTTTGATTCGTCTTTTTTTCACTTTATTGTTGCTGATTGTGCTGTATTTTGGCTTGCGGGCATTATTTACCAAGACAATACCGCGCTATTTAGCGGAGTTGCATCGGTTATGGATGGCATTGACAGGCGATAACGCCAGTTATTCAGAACAGCACAGCGGTTTTAGTGCGAAAGGAAAAATGACTGCGGAAGAGGCTTATGAGGTGTTAGGTTTAAAATCTGGCGCGTCCAAAGCGGATGTTGTTGACGCACATCGCAAGTTAATACAGAAAAATCATCCAGACCGTGGTGGTTCGGATTATTTGGCTGCAAAAATAAATTTAGCGAAAAAAACCTTGCTGAAAAAGTAAAATAACTTATTAATTCGTTATAAATCAATAAATTATGATTATTTTATAATAATTATAACGCGAAATGACGCACCGCTGAAAGAGCGACTCCATTGCGCTCAAAAAAGCATATCGCGGCTATTAGCTTATCTGTCAGCGACTTGCTGACAAAATTCATTATCTTCGGCAAATTCCCCAGTAATTCAAGCGTTACAACACGCTATCACTTACTTTTTATTATTCTTTTTTTCTGCCAAAAACGCACAGCTTGAAATAAAAAAAATCAATTATTTCAATTGATAAACAAAAGATGTTAAAGTAAAACCTAAGGAGTGTACCTTAACTGACTGATTCATCTGGCTTGTGACCAAAACACAAGTATAGCTAACAAAATGAATTTATCAGTAAACGTATGGATGCTGTTATGAGGTAAATCCCTTGCAGAACACAAACATCTCAGACCAATTATAGTTCGTCTGTGAGTTATAGAAAGCGAATAAGTCGAAAAAATTTAGGTTATTGCATTAGAGGATAGGGCAAGCCAGTTAAATACGCCACAATTACCCGCTAATGATGTCACTACTTCGGCTTAACACAGATTAACTGAGGAGTTAATTATGATTGAAGAATTAATTGAACCATCAGACGAAGACATCGTAATGACCCACGATGATGATTTGTCTTTTGATGGCGAATTTGATGTTGCTTCGGCGATCATTGAAAAGCTGAATAGTGACAGTTATAACACCATTGGTAACGATGACAGTGATGACATTGCCATTGTTAAATCGCGTAGCAGTGCGGATTTTGATGCCACGCGCGTCTATCTTAATGAACTGTGTCGGTCGCAATTATTAACGGTCGAACAAGAAAGATTTTACGGCAAGAAAGCCTTGCAGGGCGATCAGGCGGCTCGTAAAGTCATGATTGAAAGCAATTTGCGCTTAGTAGTAAAAATTGCCCGCCGCTATTTAAACAGAGGCTTGCCGCTGTTGGATTTAATCGAAGAAGGCAATCTGGGTTTAATCCGTGCCGTCGAAAAATTTGATCCCGATAAAGGCTTTCGCTTTTCAACCTATGCGACATGGTGGATACGTCAAACCATTGAACGCGCCTTGATGAATCAAACCCGCACTATTCGTTTGCCGATACATATTGTTAAGGAAATGAATACCTACCTGAAAGCACAACGCCATTTAGCCAGTACGCTGGATCATGAGCCAAGTGCGCTGGAAATTGCTGAATATCTCGACAAGCCCGTCAGTAAAGTGGAAAAAATGCTGAAACTGAATGAGCGCGTGACTTCGGTTGATGTGCCAAGCGGTAAAGATTTTGATAAGCCGTTACTGGATTCCCTGACTGATGATGCCACACTGTCCCATGAAGAGCGGATACAAGAAAACGGCATTAAAGAAAATATTACTGGCTGGGTGTTTGAATTGCCTGAAAAACAGCGCGAAGTGATTTGTCGTCGTTATGGCTTATGCGGTTATGAAGATGCTACGCTGGAACAGGTTGCGCAAGAGTTGGGCGTTACCCGTGAGCGTGTTCGGCAAATTCAAATGGATGCGTTAAAACAATTGAAAGAAATTCTCAAGTCACATGGCTATTCGTTTGAAGCCATTTTTAACTGAAGGAATGGAACATTGAACAAGAATGCTTGCAACGCCTGATTATGCTGGTGGCATAAGTCAGGCGTTTGCACAGCTATCTTAACAAAAGCGTGTTTGTAACGGCCAATCGCGGTAATTAAATACTTGCCCTTGCTGTCTCACGGTTTCAATATCTTCCAGACAAATCTCCGCAATCACCCACTGCACTGCATTAAGAGTGCCAATAGCAAGCACACCGTCATCAGGAAAACCTCTATCCACAGGCGTATAAATCGCCGATAAGCCGATATTCACATCCACTGCTTCCGACCACGGTGCGTCACCGACCAGCGAAGACTGCACCACATAACACTGATTTTCCAAAGCTCTTGCCTGACAACCGATTTTAACGCGATTGTATCCTGCGATAGTGTCCGTACAGGTCGGTACTAAAATCAACACACAACCTGCTTCCACCTGTTGCCGTGCCAATAACGGAAACTCGCTGTCATAACAGATATTAATACCGATTTTGCCGTATTCAGTCTCAAAAATTTTAATCTCCGTGCCGCATTCAATCAGCCATTGTTCGTTTTCAAAGCGCGTCATCATCAATTTATCCTGATAATCAACACGCCCGTCAGGCATAAACAAATACGCACGATTACGATACGCACCTGATTCTATACGCACAGGAAATGTCCCCGCCTGAATATAGCACTGATACTGCACCGCCAAGGATTGATACAACGCCACATAATCATCATGCAGGCTTTGCATGGCTTCCAGTTGCTTGCTTAACGAAGAATAAACCGCTTCTTCAAACAACGAAGCCAATTCCATACTGGCATACTCAGGAAATACTAAAATATTGGCATCCTGTTGCGCCGCTTCTTCAACCCAAAGAGCCGCTTTATCGCAGTAATCCTGCCACGTTTCCAGAAAGCTGATGTTGTATTGCGCAGCGGCGATATTAACGCTCATGTTTAAGCCAGAAAGTCATGGGTTTCGGGGTTTCCTCGGTGTCATCAAGATCACGCCAGCTATAGCTGGTGGTCAATTCAGGGTGTTTTACATAACCGCGTTTCGTCCAAAAAGCATCCAGCGGCACATAATTTGCGGGACGGCGCGGATGATCCACGGGACGTTCCACACAACAAAACGCAATATATTTAAAGCCGCCTAAATCAGCGGCATGGGCTTCGCGCTGTTCAAAAAATTGTACGCCCAACCCTAAGCCGCGATAATTTTTATCCAATACTGATTCACTGCAATAAAATACATCGTCCAGATTGTAACCGTGCTCCAGAAACGGCTGCTGCATTTCTGCCGCTTCATCACGCATAGCCATTGCTGTCGATGCGCCGATAATTTTATCGCCATCAAACGCCAGTACAATAACACTGCTGGGGCTATCAATATGAGTTTGCAGGTATTTTTTTTCATAATCGTAATCGCCATCATACAGATAAGGAAAATCACGAAATACTTCAATTCTAAAGCGAGCAAGGTCGGGAATATACTGCTCAAGAGCCGCCCCGCTCCAGCGTTCAATACGAATATTTTTAGACATGGCGAAAGTGTAGTTAAGAGTAAAAAAACGGCTATTTTACCGAAGTTATCGGTTTTTTCGTAGTTTATACAGTAAAAAAACGCCTATACTCGCACCCAAAGTATCTGCGACCCAGTCAAATACATCAGAAGAACGCCCAGCCACAAACGATTGATGCCATTCATCGGGGAACCTCGAAAAACCTCAATCTCCAAAAAACTTATACAATAAAATCAATTAGTTAAGATTATAATTTTGTCAAAATTCGCGGTTTTTCGAGGTTCCCATCGGATACTGCGTATAAACTGCAAAAAGTGATATTAACTAAACTCAGCTTAATGACGATAATAACACTCGATGATTTTCAAGCCACAAGCCAACTTCTATACACTCAATTAGCAAAACATCATGTAACTTTGCTTGATTGATAGCCGTATTATTAAATCGCTGATTAGTCACAGCGACTTTTTCAAATGTCACTGTTGGAAATTGGTTTTCATAAGCTCTCGCACCAGCAACTACTTCTTTTACCGCATCCCAACCTAAATTATGAGTTGTTGATGATGCTTTGCATTGAATTAACTGCCCGATAGAACCTTTAATAGAGTTGTTGTTCCATTATAAAACAATCAGTTAGCGAGATAGAAGTTCCAAAGCCCCGCGCAGACTCCGAGAATATCATCATATAAATCAATAAGATGGTTTCTTAGTCTGTCAGAAAGAATGCGGTAACGCTTC
>JAUYBJ010000106.1 GCA_030693155.1 Methylococcales bacterium | reverse complement strand
TCTTTATCCATCCCTATCGCCGCCCGACACTGCCTTTCTGTTTTTAAATCAGATAATCCCAATTTCATAGCCGTTTATTAGTCCTGTTTTATTGATAATAGTAATTATCTATTCTTATTTATTCTGGTGCAACAAGTCTAATCAAGATGCACACAATATAAGATT
Source organism: Methylococcales bacterium (assembly GCA_030693155.1). GTDB lineage: Bacteria > Pseudomonadota > Gammaproteobacteria > Methylococcales > Methylomonadaceae > UBA4132. The sequence continues at coordinate 12,379 of JAUYBJ010000106.1, read as the reverse complement.
TCCCTAGATTGCACTGCATTTTGCCAACGCATCCTTGAGTGCGTTTTCTATTTCATTATTAAAACAGGCAAAAATCACTTTTTCAATATTGCTGTCTTTTGCAATCGCTTTTTTCACCTCTACAACCGCAATCTCACAGGCTTGGGCAATCGGATAACCATAAACGCCACAGCTGATGGCAGGAAACGCAATGCTTTTAAAAACCCGTGCCGCCGCAATGTTCATACATTCGTAATAACAAGACGCTAACAACTCCGCTTCCTGATAATTGCCACCCGCCCAAATAACCCCAACGGTGTGAATCACAAACTGAGCAGGTAAATCATAACCGCCCGTTAGTTTTGCCTTTCCCGTCTCGCAACCGTTCAGCGTTCTGCATTCCTTAAGCAAACCACTCCCTGCCGCTCTATGAATCGCCCCATCAACACCGCCGCCACCTAATAAAGAATTATTAGCAGCATTCACAATCGCATCAACCTTTAAGGTCGTTATATCAGCTTGGATTATTTCTATGGTGGTCATGTTTTTCCAACCGTGGGGATGTATTTAAGGCGGTAAGGTGTATTTGCGACATAATGACGAAAAGCCCCGCATTACGCAAGCTCCATGCGGGCTGGTAGTGAACCAATTGATGAATGTTATCGGCTGATAAACAAAAAGCGGTATGATGACTCGCCCTAAATGCAGAGTGAATCAACAAATCCTAATTACATGACAAGAGGAGATTAATATGAGTATGTTAAACACAATTTTAGGCACCATAACGAGCGAAACCCATGAAAATGGCAATTTGCTAGGAATCCTTACTGGATTAATCAGCGACCAGCAAACAGGTGGTTTGAGCGGTTTGATAGAAAAAATATCCGCGAATGGTCTAGGTGAACAAGCTGCCTCGTGGGTGAGCACAGGGAAAAATTTGCCTGTTACCGCTGAACAAATTCAAGCTGCACTAGGTTCTTCTTTTGTGCAGGACATTGCGGCAAAAATGGGCGTGGATACCAATCAAATAGCTGGTGGTTTAGCGATTCTACTTCCGCAGGTGATTGATAGTCTCACCCCTGATGGTCAAATTTCGGATGACAGTAACGTATTACAATCCGCTTTGTTTGGGCTTGGTGGATTGCTGGGTAATAAATCTGCTTAACTTATTGTAACGTGTGTGTAGTGAGCGTCCTGTATAATCCACATTTCACAATTTATCCATATTAAGGAATAACCATGAGTATATTCGGCTCTATTTTTGAAAAACTCGGTATTAGCAGTGCCGCCGCTGATGAAGTGATTGAGCAAGCAGCGTCAGTCCCTCCTGTAGAAGAGGTTAGTGCCGCACCTGTCGTGGTAAGTGCTAACGCTGTTGAGGTTGATGTGATGGCTCAATTGGCAGACATGGCGGCTGACCATGCAGAAAAACTGAACTGGAAAACGTCCATCGTTGATTTATTAAAATTATTGAAACTGGACAGCAGCTTAACTTCGCGTAAAGAACTGGCGGCAGAGTTAGGTTGTCCTGCTGGAAAAATGGGCGATTCTGCGCAGATGAATATGTGGTTGCACAAAACCGTATTACGCAAACTCGCAGAAAATGGCGGTAATATTCCGCCCGATTTATTGGATTAAACAGTAGTAGTGCAGTAAATCTGTCGTTTTTACGTTGAGACATGACTGCCAGTCCTTCAAGGACTGGCAGTCATTAATATGACCCTAACAAGTTCAATCCACTCCTCGCAATCACCTACACATCCTGTTTCAATCGCGCCTCATAACAATACCCTGCACCATACATGGCATGAATCAGCTCATAATCGGGCAGTAACAACGCCAGTTTTTTTCGCAGTTTTTTGATGTGACTGTCTACCGTGCGGTCCGACACCACGCGCTGGTCGGTGTAAATGTTATCCATAAGCTGATTGCGGGAAAACAGCCGTAGCGGTTCGTGGTGCAATGTGTTGAGCAGCATGAATTCGATGGTCGATAAACTGATGCTTTGTGCGCCGACACTGACGCGATAACTGCGCGGGTCTAGGATAAGCAGGTTCGGCGAGGCTGGGGCGGCTTGTTGTTCGGGGCTGGTACGACGTAATACCGCTTTAATACGCGCCACCACTTCACGCGGGCTGTACGGCTTGCAAATATAATCATCGGCACCCAACGCCAGACCTAATAAACGGTCAATTTCTTCGATACGCGCGGTGGTCATGATAATCGGGATATTAGAAAACTGCCGTATATCACGGCACAGTTCAATGCCGTCCCGATTCGGCAGCATTAAATCCAGCACGATTAAATCAGCAGGATTGGTGCGCAGCCACGGCACGACCTGCAAACCATCGGCAATAATGTGGGTGGCATAATCAGCAAGTGCGAGGTATTCACTCAGTAAACTCGCCAGTTTGGCTTCATCTTCAACAATTAAAACGGTTTTTTGTGCGGTATGCTTCATGATAATTATTATTGTAGGTCGGGTTTTTATAGTTCCCATGCTCCAGCGTGGGAATTCATCCAGCAACGCTCCAGCGTTGTGTCTAAAAGCATGAAGACGCTGGAGCGTCAACGGCTGCATTCCAACGCTGGAGCGTAGGAACGATACTTACTCCAGTAATAACGGTAATTCCACCTGTACAGATAAACCACCGTATTGGCTTTGATAAGCAAGAATACTACCACCATGCGCCTCCACGATGTTTTTACAAATTGCCAATCCTAAACCCGCACCGCCTGATTCACGACTGCGTGATTTTTCCACGCGGTACAAACGATCAAATAACTGCGGCAACGCGGCAGGCGGTACACTGGGTGCTGAATCCTGAAAGGTAATCATCGCCGTGTGTTTGGTTCGATACAGCGTAATTTCACAAAAACCGCCTTCGTTGGTATAGCGGCAACTGTTTTCCGCTAAATTGGAAAACAATTGATACAACCGTCGGGCATCGGCAAATACAGGTAATGCTATCTGTGGATTGCTGAGGTCGCGCAATACCAGACCGCGTTTGGCAAAGCGATGCACAAAATTCTGTTGTATCTCCAGCACGATGTCGGTGACGTTGACGGTTTCTTTGTGATAATTCATTGCACCCGCATCGGATAGCGATAATTCATACAGGTCTTCTACCAACTTGGTTAAATCCAGCACTTCATTGTGCAGGGATTCAATACGCTCAGGCGTGGGTTTGCGTACCCCGTCCTGCAAGGCTTCCAGTTCACCGCGCAACACCGATAACGGGGTGCGCAATTCATGAGAAATATCGGCTATCCATTGCCGCCGTGCAGTTTCGTTTTGCTGTAACGTTTGTGCCAGTGAATTAAAGTATTGCGCCAATTGCCCCAATTCATCATGACCATTAGTTTTAATGCGCGTCTGGTATTTTCCCGCTGCCAGTGCTTTGACACCTGAACCGATACGGTGTATCGGTAGTAATAATTGCCGCGCCAATAACCACGCAGCACACATTGAAAACAGCAATGCCAGACTGCCAATCACATACTTGGCTTTTTCTTGTTGCTGTATAAAAGTTTCAGCCAGTTCATCGGTCATCACTTCATTAGGCAGAATTTCCAACCAGCCGATGACTTGTTGTTTCACCTTGAGTTCACGCCGAATGGACTTGTCGTCAAAATGCGCACCAACCACATATTGATAATTAGTATCCAATAAGCGCAGACGTTTACCTAAAAATAACGGATCAGGTGGTGGATGCGGTGGAGGAGAACCATAAGGCGGACGGTCTTCAGGGACAAAACTGCCGTGATTAGGCGGCGGTGGGTAATCTTCGGGCGCAAAGCCATTCTGATCGGGTGGTGCTGGACGATCCTCAGGCGGCGCATTTTTACCTGTGGGTTTGCCTAAAAAAGTGCGCCACTGTTTTTCATTGTCGTGTAAAAAATCCCAGCTGCCTTTTTCCTCATAAGCAGTTTCCAAGCCTTTGATTAAAAAGCCTAAACGGTTGGCTTCCACTTGCTGTAAATATTCGGTGAAACCCTGACGGAATAGCCAGTGCGTTGAGCCAATCATCGCCGCAATAACCACAGCGGTGCTGAGCAGCAAGGTGATAAACAGTTTAGCGAAGATGGACAGTTTCATGGTGTTAGGGGAGTTTATAGTTCCCACGCTCCAGCGTGGGAATTCATCCAGCAACGCTCCCGCGTTGCGTGACGCTGGAGCGTCACCAGCGGCGTTCCCACGCCAGAGCATGGGAACGATGAGAGGGTGGTTTATAGAGACTAAGACAATTTTTTATATTTCAAACGACGCGGCGTATCGGCATCACTGCCTAAACGACGATGTCGGTCGGCTTCGTAATCTTCATAATTGCCTTCAAACCACACTACGTTACTGTCACCTTCAAACGCGAGAATATGTGTAGCGATACGGTCTAAGAACCAGCGATCATGCGAAATAACTACCGCGCAACCAGGAAAAGCCAGTAAGGCTTCTTCTAACGCGCGTAAGGTTTCCACGTCCAAATCGTTGGTTGGCTCATCGAGTAACAACACGTTGCCGCCTTTTTTCAGCAACTTGGCTAAATGTACGCGGTTGCGCTCGCCGCCTGATAAATCACCGATGAATTTTTGTTGATCGCCGCCTTTGAAATTAAAGCGTCCGACATAAGCGCGGGACGGCGTGGTGTAAGTGCCGACGGTAATCATATCCAGCCCTTCCGAGATTTCTTCCCAGACGGTATTTTTTGGATTCATGTCATCACGCAACTGGTCAACGTAAGAAATCTGCACCGTTTGCCCCAGTGTGAGCGTGCCTGAATCAGGTTGATCAACACCCGCCATCATGCGGAACAGCGTGGTTTTACCCGCACCGTTCGAGCCGATAATACCGACGATACCACCAGGCGGCAGTTTAAAACTCAGGTCGTTAATCAATAAACGGTCGCCGAAACCTTTGTTGATATTGTCGGCTTCAATGACCACATCCCCTAAACGCGGGCCGGGTGGAATATAAATTTCCTGTGTCTCGTTACGTTTTTGGGTTTCCTGTGAAGACAGTTCATCAAAACGCGCCAGACGCGCTTTGCTCTTCGCATGGCGACCTTTGGCATTGGAACGTACCCATTCCAGCTCCTCTTTCATGGCTTTCTGGCGGGAAGATTCTTGCTTTTCTTCCTGCAATAAACGAGTACTTTTTTGCTCTAACCAACTGGAATAATTGCCTTCCCACGGAATGCCCTGTCCTCTGTCCAGCTCTAAAATCCAGCCTGCAACGTTATCAAGGAAATAACGATCATGCGTTACCGCAACTACGGTGCCTGCGTAATCGTGTAAAAAGCGTTCCAGCCACGCGACTGATTCCGCGTCTAAATGGTTGGTCGGTTCGTCCAATAACAACATATCAGGATTGGATAAAAGTAACCGACATAAAGCCACGCGGCGTTGTTCTCCACCTGATAATTTAGTGACATCGGCATCCCATTCAGGCAAGCGCAACGCATCAGCGGCAACTTCCAGTTTACGGTCTAAATTATGCCCATCACAGGCATTAATAACGTCTTCCAAACGCGCTTGGTCAACGGCGAGTTTATCAAAATCGGCATCGGGTTCAGCGTAAGCGGCATACACCGCATCCAAATCGGTTAAGGCTTTTTTGATATGCGCAACGGCTTCTTCCACATTACCGCGCACGTTTTTTTCGGGGTCAAGGTGCGGTTCTTGCGACAAATAACCGATGTTAATGCCTTTTTGCGGAATCGCTTCGCCTTCAATGTCTTTATCCAGACCTGCCATAATTTTAAGCAGGGTAGATTTACCTGAACCATTCAAACCCAAAACGCCGATTTTTGCACCGGGGAAAAATGACAGGGAGATATTTTTTAAAATGTATTTTTTGGGTGGAACGAGTTTGCCCAGCCGATTAATTGAATAAATGTATTGCGCCATAGTCTTAATAGTATGAGTGATAACGGTGTTGGTTATTGTGGCATATTTTTGGTGCGGCTAAATAGCGAATTACAGATTGTTTAACGACTGCCTGTGGTTGCGTGGTTCATATTTTCTTCGCCTGAAACTTGACAACACTGTCTTAACTATTGAGAAAACCTAATAAAATCTCAAAAAATGATATAAAATCGCCTGTTATCAATCAACCGCCGATTATCGGCAATTCAAACAGTGGCTGTAAGTTATGCGATGTCCGTTTTGTGCGGCACAAGATACACGAGTGCTTGATTCCCGATTAATCAATGATGGCGATCAAGTGCGTCGTCGGCGTGAATGTAACGTGTGTAAAGAACGCTTTACTACCTTTGAAACCGCAGAACTCACCATGCCCACGGTGATTAAGCGCAATGGTATTCGTGAACCGTTTGAAGAAAAAAAACTGCGTTCGGGAATGTTAAAAGCCTTGGAAAAACGCCCTGTTGACAGTGCCGCCATTGAAGCTGCACTTAATCGCATTAAAAAAGGCTTGATGGACAGAAGCGAGCGCGAAATCTCCACGCAGGAACTGGGCGAAAAAATCATGCAGGAATTAAGCGTGCTGGATCACGTTGCATTCGTGCGTTTCGCCTCGGTATATCGCAGTTTTCAGGATGTCAGTGAATTTACCGACATGATTGAACATTTACAAAAAAAATGACCGCCGTACAAGACGCATTCTACATGGCAAGAGCCATACAACTGGCAAAGCGCGGACGCTATACCACCGAGCCCAATCCCAATGTCGGCTGTGTGCTGGTAAAAGACGGACAGATTATCGGCGAAGGCTGGCACAAAAGAGCAGGGCAGGGACACGCCGAAGTAGAAGCCTTAAAACACGTTGCCGATGCCACAGGCGCGACTGCTTACGTCACCCTCGAACCATGCAGTCATCACGGCAAAACCCCGCCCTGTTGTGACGCGCTGATTCGTGCAGGTGTCCGCCGCGTCGTTGCCGCGATGACTGATCCCAATCCCTTAGTTGCAGGTCAAGGACTCGCTAGATTACAAGCCGCTGGCATTGAAGTGCTGAGCGGCGTATTAGCCGATGATGCCCACGCTTTAAATCGTGGCTTTATTAAACGCATGACCGAAAATCGCCCGTTTGTGCGCAGTAAATTAGCCATGAGCCTAGACGGACGCACCGCAATGGCATCAGGTGAAAGTCAATGGATTACCTGCGCAGAATCCAGAGCCGATGTGCAACGCTTACGCGCCGAAAGCTCCGCGATTTTAACAGGCATCGGCACGGTATTAGCCGACAATCCCTCATTAACCGCGCGTCTTGATGACGAAGTATTACAACCCGTGCGCTTGGTATTGGATTCACACTTACAAACCCCCGTCACCGCAAAAATGGCAACGCTGGAAGGACGCAGCATTATCCTGACCTGCTCAACCGACCAAGGCAAACAACAGCGATTACAACAAGCGGGCTTTGAAGTGTATGTTCTGCCCGAAAAAAACGCCCGACTGGATTTAACCGCCGTCATGCCCTTTCTAGCCAGTCTGCACATCAATGACGTATTAGTCGAAGCGGGGGCGATTTTAAACGGCGCGTTACTCGAACACGACCTCATTGATGAAACCATCATCTACATGGCAAGCTGTGTATTAGGCGACCAAGGGCGCGGCTTATTCCACCTGCCCGCTTTGCAAAATATGGCGGATAAAAAAACCTTGAAACTGCGTGATGTGCGGCAAGTGGGTGCAGATTTGAAATTAACGCTGACAGCAAATTGAAATAATAAATTGCGTAGAACGCTCTATAAACTGTATCTTGGATTCAAGTCAAAAATAATTTACAACGTCATAATAAATATTGCTTTGTTGTTCTCGTTCCCAAGCTCCAGCTTGGGAATGCCTACCCTCAAGCTCCGCTTGACGTTTCAATACAACAAAACTACGGGTAATAAAGAGTCTTGTCCAATATAAGCCCGCGCACTTGAATAACGCCAATGTTCTGGCAAATCCACATAACCGCGTTTGACAGGATTATTATGAATATAGGCTAAGCGTTGCATTAGCATCGTGTCATTATTCATCTCTTCTGGATGTGAACCTTCTTGCCAGAATTGATATTGGCTTTCAGTTTTGTGTTTCCGTTTGTAATACGCGAAGTATTTAAGCAAGGTTGTTGACTTGCGCTGTTCCAATAAATCGAGAATCTGTCTGGCGGTGAATGATTTGAATTGCTGTATGCGTTTGCCGTGTTCGCTACCGCTTGAAATAAAATGCAGGTGATTTTCCAGAACGACATAGGCATGGAGTCTGAAATCGGTATTTTCCTGTAACCAAATGAAGCTATCGAAAAGTATCTGTACGCTTTCCTGACGGGTAAACACGGGTTGCCAACCTGCAACCGTTAAGGTGTGAAAGTAAGGATAGGCTTCGTTCAGGATTTTATAGCGGCTACGTCCCATTGGTTTAGCTTTAAGGTAATAGAAAATCGGTTAGCCATTTTACCGTTTAGGCTGGGGTTATCGAAATTCTTTGATTCATTTCGTTCCTAAACGCTTGTTTGGGAACGTCTTGGAGTGAGCATCTCGTTCCCAAACTCCAGTTTGGGAATGCCTATGACCAAGCTCCGCTTGGTGTGTTGGTGTAGCATGAACAGAACATACTTAGCTTTATGACAACATCAAGCTGAGCTTGAGGGTAGGCATTCCCAAGCAGAGCTTGGGAACGAGAAACAATGTAAGTCGCGGTAAAAACTCACCAGATGTAGCTAAAGGTATGGCTTACATGATAGGGGTTTATAATGATTATGGTAAAGAAGGTGTTGAATCTGAACTTTCATCTAATTATTTTAAAGCAGCCAAAAAAGACAGCCACCAAGCGATATATGCAAAACAAGGACAGGCATTATTAGATTTACTCGACTCAACAACCGATAACGAACCCGATACCAGCGGCATAGTCGGATGGTTTGACAACACAGGGGCGCGGTAATGAATCAAGCTATCGTTGATTTAAAGAGTGGCTTTGTTGGGGCTAGTGGTGTTGAAAGGATTGCTATTGCTAAGCGGATTATTGAGGAACGGAAAAACAAAGCCGCTTCACCTGAAACATTGATTACCGCGCCCGATGGTTCAACAGACTTTGGTGAAATTACACCCGATATTGCAAAAGCAATAGGAAGTAGTGCGGGAAAGATAAAACTACAGCTAGGAACTCATAGTGATGAAACTGGGCGTGGTTTTGGAAAGTTACATATTGATAGAGATGTTCGTGCTGAACAGCTACAAGCCAACGGCTATCAATCGACAGAAGAATTAATTTTTGATGTGGCTCAAAACAAAAACGCTATTTATCAAGGTAAAGGCGATAGTTTTATTTTCGTTAAACTAAATGGAAAAGCAAAAATAGCTTTTGTGCAGGTTAAACAGGGGCGTGATGGCGGTTTTTATAGCGTAGGAAGCGGCTTAGTTTCAAGGGAAAATTACCTAAAAAATAAAACCTTGTTATGGGAAAGGGCGCAGACCAATCAACTCAACGAGTCCCCTAGCGCGATCACAGGCAATAACAAGGCTTCAAGTGAAACTATAGCGCAAAATCGGGATGACAGCAAACAGTCAGTTGAAAAAGAAAATATTATTTTGTCTGAAATAATCCAGCATCAAATCAAAGACGCTAAAAGAGACGGCTATTATAGTTCTGAAATTCAAGATGTGGCAGATAAGGCAACGCTGAAAAACATTAATTCTGGCTTATTTTCTCATATCAAAAAATTAGCGACCGCCATAAAAAATAAAGACAGTGGCATTTTAATCGCCTTGTTGGCTAATAACGACAACAAAGCCTCTCAATCCGCATTTAAAAAGATAACAGGAGTTAATCTAAGTGGGAAAACTAGCGCAGAAAAAGAGAAATTGATTTTTGACTTTGCTAAGGTAAGCGAGGATGACATTAACGCTTACCATGCTAAAAAAGAAGCCGAAAAAGAAGCCGATAAACCGCAAAAAGCATCAAAAGCGAAGCATTTTGATAGCGAGCTTGACGATTTTGTTAGCTCACTTGATGCCATGCAAAAAGGCAGAGCAATTAAGGCATTAAATTCGTTATGGCAGGTCAATAAAGGCGAAACAGACGCACTCGATTAAAAGCGCGTTATGGTGAAAATGTTAAAACCATCGGCGGCGGCGGTAGTGGTGGATTTATTGATATGTTCACCGAAACGCGGGGGCAGAAGCGGGATAGGGAAGCGTTTTTAGCGGGTGATGCCGATAAATTAAAGCAGAAAGATTTTAATTGGAATGTAGCTGCTGAAAAAGTAAAAGAATGGTACAAAGAAAAAAGTGATTTTGGTATTGATAATGGAAAATTAGATGCTGGAAAAGCCGCCATGTACCTCAAGGATTATCACTATCCTAATGCAAATTATGATGATTTATTTTTGGTTTCAGTTGAAGCACTAAATAAGCTATCAAGTGACTGGGGATTTAAAGATAAAAACCTAGAGGTTTTAAATGACGTAAGAAATGGAAGGTACGATAGCGAAACCAGCGAGGACTTATTAAATCGCATTGAAACAGCGGCAAATGCCATTGATACCGATAAATATAACGACTTAATCAGTAAGGCTATGGATAAGTGGCTTGAAGTTGATAACGGGCTTTATTTGCTGGATTCTGTTTATTCCTATGGTGATACCAGCGGCATAGTCGGATGGTTTGATAATACTGATTTTGAGCCTGATTATGCGTATGACATAGACGAAAACGAGGGCATTTTAGACGCGGCTAGACGACTTAAATTCAACAAAAAAACCGACCATTGGGTGACAACTGAGACTGGCAGTCATTTGATGATTCGCGGCGGTAAGGTTGTTGGTGGTGCGGGTGGTAAGTTGAATGGCATGACAGGTGAAAGCAGGTCTAAGCATATTTTAAATGGGCATACTGCCGCTGATGTTATTAATGCAATACGAAATAATACCGAAATAAAAGATGCTTGGAATGCCAGTGTTGATGAGGTTAAGTCTATGCCAGAAAAAGACTTTAGAAGGCTTATTGATGGGCTTGATAATGTTAAATATCACCATGAAGGGAAACTACTTGAGGCTAAAAGAAACGGCAATCCAAAGCTGATTAAATTTGCAGAAGATACCGTTAAACTTCATAGCGATGCAGTAGATAGCGAGCACAGCGTTAGCAGAAATAATAAGTTACAGGAATCCAATGTTAGGCATGATGCTTTAATGTATGCCTTAAAAGGTGATGGTAAAAAAGCTGTTAGTGACAGAATGGATAAAGCTAATGAGCTTATTAAAGAAGGCAGAAGGGTGGACTCACAAAAAAGTATGGTTCACCACCTTAAAAAAGTATCGGCATTGCTCGACTCAATAAATGACGATGACGACCCCGATACCAGCGGCATAGTCGGATGGTTTGATAATAGCGAGGTTGCGTAATGTACCTTGATAGCATTCAGGATTTAAAAGCTGGTTTTGTCGAGGCAAGCGGTGTTGAAAAAATAGCTATTGCTAAGCAGGTTATTGAGGAACGGAAAAGTAACGCTGAACTACAAAAAAACCTACCAAAAGGCACGATAGCGGGTAATTCTGTCGATATAGAAAATCTTGCAAACAAAATACTTAACGGTGAAATTCCAGCCAATGAAAAACAGGCTGTTCGTTATTCAATTGTGGGTGATGACGAAGCTGAAAAAATTAAACAGGCGACTGATTTAGATGTAAAAGGCTATAAACACACTGTTGATAGCTTTGGCATTCGTCATGCTATTTCACATCATGGCGATGATAAAAAAGAAGCCAAGCATGGACAAATAGCGATTACACCTAATGACATTTCTCTAATCCCTGAAATAGTTAAATCGCCTGATAACATAGAACCAGCAGGAAAAGATGCAAATGGAAACGACTTAATTAGATATTCAAAAAAACAGAATGGAACTATTTTTTATGTTGAGGAAGTGCGGGTAGGTCGATTGGAATTGGTATCAAAAACCATGTGGAAGACGCGCCCCAACGTTGCTATGCCCGACAACTCCCAGCAACTAACGCCCGAAGCGACTGGAGGCAATCTCCCACACGATACCGAAACTATAGCGCAAACTAAGGATGAGAGCAATAACCGAGATAAAATAGAACGCTTGCAAGACTTTCTATTGGGTAGTGGTGGCAAGGGCGAATACAAGCACGTCCTTGATGAGTTCTTAGAAAGCAAGGTATCAAATTACACCTATAACAAACAGTGGTCTTATCAGTATTTTGGCGGTCAATGGGCGGATAGTTACAGTGGCAGAACTGGCAAGAAAGACGCTCAAGAAGCATTGGAATTAGCCAAGAAAAAAGCACTTGATGATTACAATAATCTTCAAAACAAAAACATTGATGACGTTATTAAATCAGCAAGATATAAGCTAGAAGGCATGGTAAAAAGCGGTCTTTTCGGAGATACAGAGCAGTTTAAAGAGTCGATAGTCAATGATATGCTGG
>JAUYBJ010000099.1 GCA_030693155.1 Methylococcales bacterium | reverse complement strand
TAACATCACCTGTTCAGGTGATGTTAGCCGGAAAACAAGCCCTCTTGCCAAGGTAAAACTTAAATTGTGAGCGTTCTCGTGCCGATTGACTACCATTAGCAAGCGTTTAAATTATTTAGGTGGTATTTCGAGATGCCCAATTATTAGACTCCTGTTATCGCGTAATTATTCCGTGTGCTGTCAATCAAACTACAGCGACTTAACTACCCGCTCAAGTTGCTGAAATACATTTCTGCCATGAGCATCTTCCAGTACCGCCATTAAAAACAAACATCTCCCGCCGCTTTTTTTCGCCCACAAATCACCGACTGCATTTTTCTCGCGTGAATCATCATTGGTTACCAGCATATCGCCTTTATATTCAACCACTAACAACCGTCCATCATGCAGTTCAGCGACAAAATCAGGATAAAAATACCCATTTGCCAACGGCAAGCGAAACGAAGCCTGCTCACGCTTCACTAAATTTCTAATCCAATATTTAACCTGTGCATTTGACTCAATCGCCTGCGCACAGCTAAATTCTTCGCCACTGCTTTTTAAATCCTCAATCATCGGGTAATAATGTTTAGGGAATTTAAAACTACCCTGATAATAAGGCGGTCGGGCGGGATAATTATCGGGAGTAAACGCATAAGAAAATTCAAAACGGGTTTCCAGTGCAGTGCCGCCTTCAAATAACGAGAACTGAAAACCCTTTTTTGCCGCCTGTTCTCGATACCGTGCAATTTGCTCATTAATCATTCTGGCTAATACATATTTACTGCGTATCAAGCCCGTTAGCGGAATATGTCTAACATGGATTAAATGATGGATTAACTGACCAAGAAACAACAAACAACTGGCTTGCGTGACATCGTACTGCTTCACTTGACGATCCAACCAACGCACTAAATCGGTTTCCGTGATGCCGCTTTCCACCCAATCCAAATTATAAACCTCCGTTTCGCCCGCGTTTTTATAGAAAACTTTTACACCCTCAATATCGACTTCAAAGTTTTTTGCGGTTTCTTTCAGCTCAAACTGAGGCAAAACAGCAGGATAATCCTGCAAACACCAATCCCCAGCCGAATATAAAAAACTATTCGGCTCTAACAATTCCAATAAATCATCCTGCACACAGCATAATTGCGGTAACGCGGCGAATAACTCACCGCGCATAGAAGGGGCTTTATTCACCGCAATCTGCGCATTATGAAAGTCAACTTGTGAGGCGATTTGCTTCTTTGCCACTCCAGACACGGTTTTTAATAATTGCTTGGTCATTTGCTCAGAAACCGTGCCGATAATCTCAACTTTATACGCGCCAGTTGCGGTTTCTGTCACTTTACAAGCCGCATTATCAGGCACATCAGGATAGCTGGGTAACTCAATCACTAACGCCATTGCCTGTGGTTTAACGCCCTGCCCGCCAAACAGATCATCCTGATTCGGCAACGGTCTTACCAATGCCGCCGCTTCCATCGCCTCAAACCCCATATCAATCAGCTTGTCTTTTAACAACTGTGCCGCTTGTGCAAAAGTGGGGGAAGCCAAATGTGCATAAGCACGATTTAATGCCTCAACTTGTCGAGTTTTAGCAAACGGCATACGCAACACGCGCCCTAATAACTGCTCTGCATCCTTACTGGAACGCACATCTTTCACCGAACAAAAAACGTAGGCAAATGAACAATCCCAGCCTTCTTTCAATGCCTCCATGGTGATGATGTATTTAATTGGGCAAGCGAGCGCGAATAAATCAATGCCTTCCAGTTCACGTTGATTGCCTGTCGCAATGGCAATCTCTGACTCATCAATTGCCAACTCCAGCAAATAGGCTTTTAATACATCAACCGTCACTATGCCGTTTTTAGCTTCTGCCTGAAACAACACAATCGGACGAATCGTATCGGCTTCTTTTCGCGCTTCCTCATTCAGCTTTTTACCCGTCAATACCGCTGCAAAGACTGCCGCCTGCCAGTCGTTATGTTCCGTCAACATAATCGGCAACTTAATCATTTGTTCGGCTTTCAATTCTGCCGCCGAACAGCGATAAAGAATATTTGATGCTGAAGTCTGGCTGGTGTCGGGGGTCGCGCTAAACTCGACAATACAACTGGGATGCACCCGTTTTAAGGTATCAAACGTCAAGCTGGTACGCGCATTATGCGCCTCATCCATAATCACCAACGGACGATGCAACATCAATAAATTGGCAAACGAATATTTTATTTTGCCCAGCATGGTGGGACTCAGCCAGTTTTCCTGCAAATCTTTGTCAGTCACCCGTTCAAAACGCGGATCATCCTGCCTAATACCCGAAAAATGCGGCTCAAAATCTTCATGATAGGCGTACACCTTACGCCCGCTGGTATCTTCCACCCGCAACGCCGCCAATGTACCGACCACGATAATAGCTTTACGTCCTATATCCTGAGGACAAATCGACGTAACCTCGCCTATATCCAACACCCGCAACCTGTCCAAACCAAACTCCTGTTCCAAGGCTTGCCGATACGGATGCGCGACGGTTTTAAGAGCTTTCAGCGTTTGCTCTCGAATGGTATTAGTCGGCACTAACCACAGCACGATTGGATAATCCTGTTCCAGATACGCTTGCTTAGCCACTTTAACCGTATAAGAAGCCAATACCGTTTTACCGCCACCCGTTGGCAACCGTAAACAAATGTATGGAATTTGCTCAAAATCATAATGCCGATACGCTACAGGCGTTTGATTTTGCTGGCTTAACGCCTGCTCAAAAGCCGATTCAACCGACTGACGCTTGGCTGCAACGAGGAAGTTTTCCAGAACCGTTAAGGCTTGTTGTTGATAGTTTTTTAATTCAAACATTTTTTACCTAAATCCTGTCAATGTCGAGGAGTCGTCATTTCGGCAAGGATGCCGAAATCCAGTCACAGGGATGTGAAACGATGAAAATCACTCATGCCATAAAATCACCCTCCTTGGCACTGGATTCTGGCATCCATGCCAGAATTACGGCGTTCCTCACACCATCCCTACATCATAAGGAATTTCTGAAACTAACACTGCGTATAAATAATCGTCATTTCGGCAAGGATGCCGAAATCCAGTCACAGGGATATGACACGATGAAAATCACTCGTACCATAAAATTACCCTCCTTGGCACTGGATTCTGGCATCCCTGCCAGAATGACGACCTAAGAAGGTAACAACTCATGCCATAAATCCTGCCAAGTTGGATTGCCTTTTTCGATAAGACCAATTTTTGCCATTCGCTGCCATTTTTTAATTTGTTTTTCCCGCAAAATCGCACTTTCCATTTGCTCATGTACTTCATACCACACTAAGTCATGAACACCGTACTGCTTGGTAAATCCATCAACCAGATTATTTCTATGTTGATAAACCCGTTTAATCAAGTCCGATGTGACACCGACATAGAGCGTACCATTACGCCCGCTTGCAAGAAGATAAACACACGGTTGTTTTTCCATCAAGTCGCCCTAAATTAATTAAAAAAGTCGTCATTTCGGCAGGGATGTCGAAATCCAGTCACAGGGATGTGAAACGATGAAAATCACTCATGCCATAAAATCACCCTCCTTGGCACTGGATTCTGGCATCCATGCCAGAATGACGGCTACCAGCCCAGCATCACACAACTTACACTTTCTGAAACTAACGCCGCGTATAAATAATCGTCATTTCGGCAGGGATGCCGAAATCCAGTCACAAGGATGTGACACGATGGAAAGCACTCGTGCCATAAAATCACCCTCCTTGGCACTGGATTCTGGCATCCATGCCAGAATGACGGCTACCAGCCCAGCATCATACAACTTACACTTTCTGAAACTAACGCCGCGTATAAATAATCGTTATTTCGGCAGGGATGCCGAAATCCAGTCACAGGGATGTGACACGATGGAAAGCACTCATGCCATAACATTACCCTCCTTGGCACTGGATTCTGGCATCCATGCCAGAATGACGGCTTAAAAAGTCATCGCTATGAACAAGCTCAGCATCATCACATAGACTAAGTACCCTCTATTTTGGTATAGTTAGAGCGTTTTCGACGTGCTAAGGCACATTTTTATAATAGCTAGCTCATCACTCTGGAGAAACTCAATGGCAATTAAAGTTGCAATCAATGGTTATGGTCGTATCGGTCGTAATATCATGCGCGCTCTGTATGAATCAGGTCGCACTAATGAAATTCAAATCGTGGCAATTAACGATTTAGGCGATTCCAAAACCAATGCACATTTAACTAAATATGACACAGTTCATGGCAAATTCGGCTTTGATGTCAGCGTTGACGGTGATTACATTGTTATCAACGGTGACAGAATCCGCGTGCTTGCAGAAAGAGATCCTTCAAAATTACCTTGGGCTGAATTAGGTGTTGATGTAGTTCATGAATGTACTGGTTTCTTCGCTAGCAAAGCTAAAGCCTCTGCACATATCGCTGCTGGCGCGAAAAAAGTCATCATTTCAGCTCCAGGTGGCGATGATATTGATGCGACTATTGTTTATGGTGTCAACCATAAATCGTTGAAAGCATCGGATACTGTGATTTCAAACGCTTCTTGTACTACCAACTGTTTAGCTCCGTTAGTTAAACCGTTAATCGATGCTATCGGTGTTGAACATGGTTTAATGACTACCATCCATTCTTACACTAACGACCAAGTATTGACTGACGTTTATCACAGTGACTTGCACCGTGCGCGTTCTGCCACTCAATCTATGATCCCAACTAAAACGGGCGCAGCGGCGGCGGTAGGTTTGGTATTGCCAGAAATGAAAGGCAAATTAGACGGTTTTGCGATGCGCGTTCCAACTATCAACGTTTCTGTGGTTGACTTGTGTTTCCAAGCCTCACGCAACACCACTAAAGAAGAAGTTGATAGCGTTTTAAGAGAGGCAGCAGCAGGTTCATTAAAAGGCATATTAGCCATTAATGACGAGCCTTTAGTGTCGATAGACTTTAACCACAACCCACATTCTTCAATTTATGAAGCCTCTTTAACCAAAGTCACTGGCGGCAACTTTGTAAAAGTGCTGTCTTGGTATGATAACGAATGGGGTTTCTCTAACCGTATGTTAGATACCACAGTCGCTTTAATGAACGCGGAATAACCCATGCTAAGAAGAACCAAAATTTTAGCCACTCTAGGCCCTGCCACCGATAAAGAAGGTGTGTTGGAAGGTTTATTTGAGGCGGGTATTGATGTGGTACGGTTGAACTTTTCACATGGTACAGCACAAGACCATATCGACCGTGCCAACGCAGTACGCGAAATGAGCAAAAAAACGGGCAGACGAGTGGGTATTTTGGCAGATTTACAAGGGCCAAAAATTCGTATTGAGCGTTTTAAAGCGAATGCAAAACACGGCGGAGCAGAGAAAGTCTGGCTGGAAAATGGTCAGGATTTCGCGCTCGACATTAATATGGATAAAGAAGGCGGCGATGAATCACAAGTCGCTATCAGCTACGAACCCTTACCTAAAGAAGTGAAAGCAGGCAGCCGTTTATTATTAGATGACGGGCGCATTGTATTGGATGTGGTTAATGTTGAAGCCAACTTACGCATCAACTGCACCGTGATTGTTGGCGGTTACTTATCCAACAAAAAAGGCATTAACCTGCTCGGTGGCGGTTTATCGGCAGCCGCGTTAACTGAGAAAGATAAAGAAGACATCATCACCATCGGGCAAATTGAATGTGATTATGTGGCTGTGTCTTTCCCACGTTGTGCGGAAGATCTGCATGAAGCCCGTCGTTTGTTACAAGCGGTCGGTTGTTATGCGGGTATTGTGTCTAAAGTTGAACGTGCCGAAGCGATTGTGCCAGATGTGATGGATGAAATCATCCTCGCGTCCGATGCAGTCATGGTAGCGCGTGGTGATTTGGGCGTGGAAATTGGTGATGCTAATTTGCCAGCAGTACAAAAACTACTGATTAAACGCAGTCGTGAACTGAATCGTGTTGCTATCACTGCGACGCAAATGATGGAATCCATGATTGAGAACCCGATTCCAACGCGTGCAGAAGTATTTGACGTAGCCAATGCGGTTTATGATGGTACTGATGCGATTATGTTATCAGCGGAAACTGCTTCGGGTAACCATCCGATTAAAGCCGTTGAAGCGATGCACCGTATTTGTGTTGAAGCGGAAAAACAAGCCGTGGTGCGTGAGTCAGATCACCGTATCAACGAGCAGTTTCAACGCGATGACGAAGCAATTGCCATGTCTGCGATGTATATGGCTAACCATACCAAAGTTAAAGGCATTGTTGCTTTAACTGAATCGGGTTCAACACCGTTATGGATGTCACGCATCAGCTCAGGTATTCCTATCTATGCGTATAGCAGTCAGGAAAAAACTTTGGGCAAAGTGACTTTGTTTCGTGGCGTATTTCCGATGTACTTCAAACTGGGTGAAAATCAAGACCACGCAGAAGTGAATCGCAATATCGTCAGTGAACTAAGAAAATGGAATGCAGCTAAAGACGGTGATAAATTCATTATCACTAAAGGTGATTTGAACGGCGTAGAAGGCGGCACCAACGCATTAAAAGTTGTTATCGTAGGACAAGGTTTAACACCCTAAACTAAAAAACCTGCGAGGTTTTTAAAACCTCGCAGGTTTGAGTCAAAACACAGACCTTTCAGGTTTTTAAACCTGAAAGGTCTGTGTTTTCTCATTTCCCCGTCAGCAACCGCTTCCATAAGGTTTCAGGAAAATTCTGATCCCGCATTTTCTGCACGACAGGCGCATTATCATAAGGTAACGCCAGAAAAGTCACCTCCTGCTGTTCCCTATCATAAATGGCAAATTGTGCATCCGTGCAGCCCTCTCTAGGTTGCCCGATTGAACCAGGACAGATAAGCAGTGGTACTGTTTTTTCCGTAAGCTGATGATCCATGCCTTTTTTATCGCGTGCAAATACACCCGCCATGTGTGAATGTCCATGAAAACACACACGAATATTGGGTAGTGGGTTAAATCTGTAATTACGCATGGATATCAATCCCAAACTCGACCTTATTGATGAGTAACCCGATAACGGTATCATGTAATAATTCGAGTTTTGAGAAACAAATGGTTTTACGATTTAGACGTTTAATCCGCGTTCTAAAGTTTAAGTTTTTGCGTTCGATTTTTTGTGTGTTGCGCTTGCCAACTTTATGATTGTCTGGGTCTAGGTGGCGTTGATATGCACCCCAATCATCGGTGTAATATCTGACAATGCGGTAAGGTTCAAGCAGTGTTTTGAGCCTCAGAAAGACCTGATCTTTACGTTTACCAAACACATAAGCCAGCATGGTATTGGTGGCATGGTCAATGGCATACCACATCCAGCGTTGATTAGCCTTGTTACCCACATAAGACCACTGTTCATCCATCTCGACTTCACAAGCAGCTTCTAGCCTGACTTCTAGCCCACTATTTGCGCTGAATTCAGTTAGCTTCGGATGAGCTTGTACCAACGTGTC
>JAUYBJ010000064.1 GCA_030693155.1 Methylococcales bacterium | reverse complement strand
AGATGTTTTTTGCTATGTCTAAGCCAACTACGTTAGTATTCATCTTATTCATCTCGGACTCCTCTTCGTGCCGTTGTTTAAACCAGTGGTGCATTATGACACCGTCAGGAGCGGAGAGGAGTCCATATCATCATCCTATTGCACTGGCGTTGGTGGCTTCAAATAGCTACATAGATGCAACGATATGCACAAGGAGCTATACGGGAGTAACAAAGCAAATAAAAGAAAAATAGCTCGCTTTTAGGTGCAAGAACCCTATTAAAATAATGCGTCGCTTAACGGCACAAAAGCCGATGTCGTTAAATACCCTGCAACGGATCTGGACAAGCACCATTCGCTAATACATCATAATGGCGTTATTATTAATTGATGTTACGCACAAAAAAATATTGTCCACGAAAAGCACGAAAAGCACGAAAAGCACGAAAAAGATTAAAAAATAATGAGGTAGCCGTTGATAGTGAGCCAGCCCTGTGTTTTTGAAATGCTTTGCCTGCATTTATAGGGGCTTGATTTGCCCATTATTAGGAGTCCAAAACGTGTTTTGAACGCCTAATGACAGATTTTGATTTTTTCGTGTCTTTCGTGCTTTTCGTGGACTATGGCTTTTTCATGCGTAACATCAGTTATTAATACTGCAACAACGGTCAATTTGTGAACGGCGAGAGTATTTAAAAACAAATGGCCAGCATCATCTAAAAATAATAATTATGAGGAGATTAACATGAATCTGGAAAATAAATTTACTGCCCTACAGCTCGCCATAATCAATGAGCAAGCTGCCATCTATACCTGTGCTTGTCCTGTTCATATCAGTATGCAAATTACCAACTTGCGTAAATTGTTCGATTATCAACAGACCTGCATGGATATACCATCCGAAAGCGATACACACTTGCAAGTTCACCAGCGCATTGCCGAAGTCACTAAACTCGCTCATCAGCTGATGGAAAATTGTCTGGATGAGATTCTTGATATGGAAGGCTGGGATAAAACCAGACTGGAAATGCCTGCGGGGATTCGGACGCGGATAGAAAAGACTTGATGTGCAAAAAACCGCGCCTTTATCAGGTTATTGAATCATTTGAACATATCCGCCTATGTTTCACTCAACAGAGCGGTAGAGCTTGCGAAACCCATCACAAACCTGCGTAAGGGATAGGTTTCGCTTCGCGCTTTACAAGTCGCTGCGTTCTTCCCATCCTACAACTGCTAATGCAGTGTTGATGGTAATCCCATTGATTGCGCCGACTTCATCGTAGTTGACAAGGCATTGATTTCACGCGAAATATTGGCATACAGTTCCGTTGTCCATAGCGGAAGTTGTGCTGTGTTGGTGGTTAGCGGAGTGACTCTTGGGTCATGCGGGGCGATAACGACTTTTACATTTTCTGCGCCTATTTGTGTGGTGAGGATAAACAGTTCTTCGATGGTTTCATCGCCCATCGCAAGACAACCGATAGAGACGGCTCTGCCGTGGATGAATATATCTGAGCCTGGTTCGGTGCGACCTTCCATTTCTGCATGGAGTAAATCAAATTCGTTCGGATAGTTGAGTTTCATCGACAGGTGGTAATGGCTGTTGGGATTCAGTCCTTCAACACGGTAAATACCTTCTGGGACTTGTTTGTCGCCTAAGCGCAATTTTGGCCCCGCTACGCCACTGGCTGCTTGTATGTTGTAGGTGTGAATCAGGCGTAATTCTTTGTTATCTCTCGCCCACAGTTCCAGTTTCCGTTCCTGTTTTAACGCGACGAGGGTGATTTCTTTGGGCGGAAAAGATACTTTGGCTTTGGTGAAATAGGCGTTTAGTTTGCGTGTCGCGTTTGCGCCGTATATTTGCTGAATATCTTCTACGGTTCTTTCGCCCAGCGGGTTAATGGGCGGAATGTAATTTGGCTTGGTTTGAACCTGTGGTTTTACGGGTGTGATAACAGTGGGTGTCTCAATGGGCTGGTATGTGGAGCAGGCGACCAGTAATGTTGTCAGGGCTAAGCCGACGGTGATTTTGCGTGTTGGTTTCATAATATTCGGGATAAAAAAAGTTGGAGATTGCTAACTATTTTAGACTATGTTGTCGAGTTGCAATTGCAAAATAACTAATGTTACGCATGAAAAAGCCATAGTCCACGAAAGGCACGAAAAAAATCAACACCTGTCATTCGGAGTCCAAGGCATAACTTGGACTCCGAATGACAGGCCATGGGTTAAATCCGTTACAACAGCGTGAATGAATGGCAGTCATAAATGGTACATTGCCCAAAAACACAGGCTTTGCTCACACCCAACGGTTACCTTATTATTTTTTGCTCTTTTTCGTGCTTTTCGTGTCTTTCGTGGACAATAATTTCTTGTGTTGAGCTGGTTCTTAGTGTTTTTGTTATCACTATCGGCTTTTA
Organism: Methylococcales bacterium; assembly: GCA_030693155.1. Taxonomy (GTDB): domain Bacteria; phylum Pseudomonadota; class Gammaproteobacteria; order Methylococcales; family Methylomonadaceae; genus UBA4132. The sequence continues at coordinate 4,434 of JAUYBJ010000064.1, read as the reverse complement.
TTTATTAAAAGCGTTAGAATAGCGTGTAACCACATAATCAGGAGTGATATACCATGAACAAAGACAAATTAATCAAAGCCTATGGCGAATTTATGCAGCATCTGCATGAAGCAATGGAAGATACGCTACACAGCTTTTCCGAAGCGGTGGAAATTTCTAAAGAGAAAACCAGCCAAAGTAACGAATTGACGGACGAAGAACTGGATAAAGTCTCCAGCTATGTACAACGCGATATTGAACACGCCGCGCAGGGTTTGGAGCATAAAGCCGATAGCGATTCATTATCCGAATGGTTCAAATTTGATGTGGAGCTGATTGAAAAGTTCACTTTGGATGCGTTTTTAAGTCTGGCAGACAAAACCCGTATTGAACTGGAAAAAATCAAACAATTAGCCACTAAACATACTTATCACAGCGGCGATATTACTTTTCCAGGAACGTTTATTTGTGACGAATGCGGCAAAGAAATTGCTTTTAAAATACCCAGTGAAATTCCAGAATGCCCAACGTGTCATGCGACTACGTTTATTCGCATTTGATATTCAACAACTAAACCTTATAATTTAATTTTATCTACTGATTTCACAGGATCGTAACAATGCGCAGAGTCATATTCAACCAAAAAGGCGGGGTCGGAAAATCCACCATTACCTGTAATTTAGCCGCTATCAGTGCAGTTGAAGGCAAGCGTACGCTCGTGATTGATTTAGATATACAAGGCAATTCCACGCAATACTTATTAGGGCAAAAAGTCACCGACAGTGATAAAACCATTGCCTATTTTTTTAAAGATTGTTTAAGTATTTCTTTATTCGGCAACAATAACAGCACGGGTTTAGAGGGCGTAATTCATGAAACTCCGTTTCCGAATTTATATGTTATTCCGTCGCATCCAGAGCTTGAGCCGCTACAAGGTCGTTTAGAATCACGCTTTAAAATTTTTAAATTAAAAGAAGCACTGGAAAAACTGGAAGGTTTTGATTGTATTTATATCGACACGCCGCCGATTTTAAATTTTTACAGCCAATCGGCATTGATTGCGGCGGATAGATGTTTGATTCCCTTTGATTGCGATACGTTTTCCAGAGAAGCCTTATACACGTTGATGACCGCATTAACCGAAGTGAAAGCCGATCATAATCAAAATCTGGAAATTGAAGGTATCGTGGTGAATCAATTCCAAAAACAGGCTAATTTACCGCGCATATTAGTGGATGAACTGATTGCCGAAGGTTTGCCAGTCTTAAGTTCGATGATTTCGCCGTCGATTAAAATCAGAGAATCACACACTGAATCCAAGCCGTTGATTCACTATATGCCTAATCATAAACTGACCATTGAGTATTTAGCGTTACACGCGGAGATTCATAGCCGTTAGGTTTTGCAGGTCAGAATATGCCTGTCCAAGCGTAGCGCGGGATGGGCGTTTCTGATAATTGATGCAGTTTTGTCGGAAACGTCTGTTTTCGCGGTTGCTCAAGCAGACTGTTTCCGACTTACGAAGCAGGTATTAAATATTATTTTTTATCAAAGAAATAATAACCGCCGTATTTTCCTTTCAGCGTCATATTTTTATCGTCTTTTTCCACGACAGTAAACACATCAAAGCGGTTATTACCGACCAGTGCAATTTTTAATTTACCCTCTTCTATTTCGTAACTGACGGGCGGTTGGTCGTAATATTTTCCTTCACGCGGAATATGTACAATCGTTACTTTGCCATCTTTAAATATCCAAGTATCTTCGCGCGTCACAGGAGCTTTATCGGTTAAGGTATTTTTGCTGGTTTGCAGCTTCCAAGTGCCTTCCATTTCTGCGGTGGATTGTAATGTAACATCAGCATAAACAGCACTGCCAAATAGCGACAAACCCAGTAATACGGCGGCTAGCTTTAGTTGTTTCATCATCTTTTCCTATATTAAAGTGTACTAATGAATCAGCTATTCTACGCACACACTGAGGACAACTAAAGCATTATTAATTTAAAGCCTATTCTATTTTAATGCACCCTGCCATCGACTCACCAGCACACTGGCAATACTGTTGCCGAATACATTAGTCGCACTGCGCCCCATGTCCAGCACTTGATCTATTCCCAGCAATAACAATAAACCCGCTTCGGGAATATCAAACATCGACAGCGTTGCGGCAATGACAATCAGTGACGCTCTGGGTACGCCCGCCACGCCTTTACTGGTAAACAACAGTACCAGCAACATCATCAGCTGCTCGCCCAGCGGCATATCAATAGCGTAAGCCTGTGCGATAAACAGGGTTGCAAAGGTCATGTACATCATGCTGCCGTCCAGATTAAATGAATAACCCAGCGGCAACACCAAACCGCAGACTTTTTCATCACAACCAAAGCGTTCTAATTGTTGCAATAGTTTGGGGTACGCACTTTCACTGCTCGCCGTGCCGAATGCCAATAACATCGGTTCACGAATATGGCGTAATAATGACCAGATACGCTGTCCGATAAACAAGGTGGCAAAACAGCCCAACAACGTACACAGTAATAATAAAGCAAAATAAAATTCACCGATAAACTGCCCATAGCTCAACAATACGCCAATACCATTTTGTGCAATCACCGCCGCCATTGCCGCAAACACCGCGACGGGTGCGTAGTGCATCACATAGCTGGTGACTTTCAGCATCACATGAGACAGCGAGTCGAGTAATTTCACCGTCGGCTGTGCCAGTTCGCCTAACGACGCACAGGCAATACCGAAGAACATGGAGAACACTACAATTTGCAGAATCTCATTGTTCGCCATTGCTTCAATAATACTTTTCGGAAAAATATGCGCGACAAAATTAGTCAAGGTCGGCTTCACATTCACTAAGCCCGTACTGGCATCAACAGGCGGCAAGGAAATATGCAACGAAGAACCAGGATGAAACACGTTCACCAGCAGCATACCCAGTAATAAACTGAACAAGGACGCGGAAAAAAACCACAGCATGGCTTTAATGCCGATTCGTCCGACGGTTTTCACGTCGCCTGTTTTCGCCATACCGACCACCAAGGTGGCAAACACCAGCGGTGCGATAATCATCTTCACCAGACGCAAGAAAATATCGGTTAATACAGTAAGGATTTCTAAAATCTGCACGAGCGCAGGGCTGCCCTTTGCCAAGTTCAAATTGAGTAATTCACCTACTATGACACCTAAAACCAGTGCGATAGCGACGTACAGTGTTTGGCGATTGGGTACTGGAGTGTGATGGGGGTGGCTCATGATAATTCCTTGATAACATTTAGCAGTGACGGTATTTTCGCTTAATACCAAAATCCCTGTCGTTAATTTTTATCACGCGCTGTTCGGGTGGGCGTTATTCCAAGCGGTAGAGAGTGAGTGCGTAGCCCGCATGGCGTGGTTAATCCATGCGAGCTACTGACTGCTTATTTTCCAGCCGCTGTTGCTTCAGGTACTTCGATTAAACGACCTGATTTAACATCGTAGATATAACCGTACACAGGAATATCCGAAGGCACTAATGGATGGGCTTTAATGCGTTTTACGTCTTCGAGTACGCTTTCTGCCTGATCTTTAATGGTCAGCCAGTTAATGTATTTGCCGTCGGTTGAACCGCCGCCTTCACAGCAATCATGCCAGCCGCTGGCATCAACCGAAGCAGTTTTTAAACTGCTTGCCAGTAAATCGCTCATGATGTCGTTGTTAAAGGTTTCCATGCCGCAATCGGTGTGATGAATCACAAACCATTCGCGTGTGCCTAATAATTTATAAGAAATGACCAGTGAACGTATTGCGTCATCACTGGCGCGACCGCCTGCATTACGAATAACGTGTGCGTCACCTTCTGATAAACCTGCGTATTTTGCAGGGTCTAAACGCGCATCCATGCAGGTTAAAATCGCAAACTGCCGTGCGGGGGGCATCGCTAAATCACCTTTATCAAAACCTGCTACATAATCACGATTAGCACTTAGCACTTCATTTAATATTTTTGTCATTGTTATATTCCTCCAGTGTGTGAATTATTAATAGACCGTATTGGCCTCATTACCAATCAATACGGTCGGTTTATCATAGCATAGCGCATAAGCATTTGCTTCATTATGCCGCAGATGATGACTGTAAAGTGGCATTATTCGGCTTCGTGACTACACTAAATAACTACACGTTACTACTGAATAATTCACCTTGGATGATGGTAAAAATAACGCAAAAAATTTATTGGAGTTTATTGGCAAGCACGTTTGCGACTGCCGCTGTTGCTGATTATCCAGTCTATGATACTGAGCTGAGCAGGCTCTCTGCGGGATTATGGCTAAAGCACAATAAAATGATTTAAAAAGCTTGGACAAACAAATCATCAATGGAACAAGCCTTTTGTCTTCGGAGAGCCTTAGACTGCGCCCATTTATGTTCAATAGGATTCAGATCAGGTGAGTAAGGAGGTAGA
>JAUYBJ010000062.1 GCA_030693155.1 Methylococcales bacterium | reverse complement strand
CAACGACTACGGGTGATTTCTTCCAGATGCTGTTTTTGTTCATCAGTCAGTTTTATAATTGGGCTGGTACGAATGATATTCTCTCTCTGTCATTTAGTAAGGCTCTTATTATCCTATCTTTTAAAGGTTTGGTGTACTAGTGAATCACTATAGCTCATCTGGTAGAGCGGCTGACTCATAATCAGTAGGTAATTGGTTCGATTCCAGTTAGTGAATGTACAAAACCAAACGCCCGAAAGGGCATAGAGAAAGCCTCCTGATGAAAGGTGGCGATTATTTGTAGGGTTAAACAAACGACACTGCTTTTACAGGGTGGCGTAAGTTTTCCAGCAAGTGAACGTCATTGGACATCAACACAGACACCGCCTTTCGGCTGGGTCTGGCGATTGCGCAAACAGCTAAGTAATTGTGAAAAAGTTTTTAGGTAATACACGACTGCCAGTCCTTGAAGGACTGGCAGTCATATTCCTGATTGTTATATTCACTTACTTAACGCGGGTTTGCCCATTCGTCATAAAGCCCGAAGCCTGTGATTGTGTGGGGGCTTTGTCACTTATTCAGGAGACAACAATGCAAGCAAGAAAAATAATAATAATCGCAGAAACGCAAACAGGCTTGTTGTTCAAAGAGTAGCAATTTATCAAATTCTTACCCGCAGGCGTGCATACGCTTTGGGATTGGTTTAATCAATATCAAGTGCAGATTGTTACCATTACCGACACCCTGCAAGACACTATTAGCAAAGAGTTGTTGCACTTGGCGCAAGTGCATACAGAGGCTTTTAGCGAGGTGATAACACTCTGGGAAACAGGCGAACAAGACATCGGCTTGGTCTATGTGAACAACGTTCTAAAAGACATCAAAGCCCCTGCGCAACGCGGCGCGTATTGGAAAACCCAGCAAGAGTTGCGCATTGAAAAACTGGATATTAGCCAAGAATTTAGTGTAGCGAAAAAACTGGCGGCGTTATTAGCGAATGCTAAAGATGAACCGCTGCGGCGTGCAGTGTTGGCGGCGATTGTTATCGCCACCGTGCCAGAAAATCACACGGGTTTTTTGGTGGTGGACGGTGAAACTGTAGCGACATTAGGCACAGGTACACACGTTTGGTGGCGGTTTAATCGCACTATCAGCGTCGTGTTATACGATGGTCGTTTGCAAAATATGGAAGTCAATGGACAAGAAATTTTGACCAAAGACCGCGTGAGCTTGCGCATTAATTTATCGGCAACGTGGCAAATCAAACACCCCGAAGTGGTGAAAGCCGAATTAGCCGATGCTAAAGATTATTTATACCGTGAATTACAACTGGCATTACGCACCATCGTTAGCACGCAAACCTTGGACGAATTATTGGCCGATAAAAACTCACTCAATAATCAAGTGCAAACCATCGTCGCGGAAAAATCGGCGATGTATGGCATTGAAGTGAACAGCGTCGGCGTGCGTGATATTGTCCTGCCCCGTGAAATGAAAGCCATTTTGACCCAAGTGGTGGAAGCGCAAAAACTCGCCGAAGCCAATTTAATCAAACGCCAAGAAGAAACCCAAGCTACACGATCATTGCACAACACCGCCAAAGTCATGGAAGGCAACCCTGTGTTATTGCGCTTGAAAGAGTTGGAGATTTTGGAAAAAATCAATGCCAATATTAATGTGCTGAATGTTTACGGCGGTTTGGATGGCGTGATGAATGATATGGTGCGCTTGACGGAGCGCGTGAAGTAAATCGAAAACGCCTGTTTGAGCTTTGCTGCAACGGGCGTTTTTGACTCATCGTTTTGCGTATTTTGCTTGCGACCTATAAGGCTCTGCACTGTGTGCGTATGATAACGAACAGAATAAATTTTTATAATTCATTAATGTTTAGCTGGCTTAAAAAATTTCAAGCCATAGCTAAGGCACAATAATGATTATAAAAACCTTGAAACCTGCTGCGTGCTGGTTTTAACGCCTATATAGCATCACCAATTCTCAATGTGCCTTCTATACAATCATTGACAGAGATGGTAAGCACAAATGATAGCTATAGATATAACAAAAATAATAACCGCACAAACCGCAGACAACCAAATTAATCAAGCGAAAGATTTTTCTGGGGTGCTGGGATGCGCGTAATTTTCGGAATTCTTTCCTCCAATAATACGGCCGCTGCTGTTCAGCAAATAGTTGATAAAATCGGTTCTGACCACACCATTATTGTTCATCACGATTTCAGCAAACAGCCTGAGTTTCGTCTGACGGGCAGTAATGTGCATATTATTGAAAATTATATGAAAACCAGCTGGGGAGATTGGTCGCTTGTGGAAGCGACAATTCGTCTTATCGAAGCCGCCCAAAGCAAAGGCGAGTTTGATTATTTTCAGCTTCTCAGTGACACTTGCCTGCCCATTCAGCCTATCGACAAGTTCGTGGATTACATTAATTTAATGAAACCAGACGCAAATATTGATTATGTGTCAGTATTGGATGAACCGATATTGATGATGAACCATGGTTATCGGGCATTCTCAGAGAAGCAAAGCATAGGGCATAGATTATTGCGTAAACTTAATTTTTTATGTGCATTCGGTAAAACGGAGGTGCGCATGGTTGCAGGACTTGCGGTACTGACAACAGAAAATAAAGTGAGTTTATATTTGAAAGCCCCTTTGTTTTTGTTGCAACATATCGCTTTGCAAATGGCGGTCAGTCGTTTGGGTTTTTCGCATCCTTTCAGACGAGAATTCAAATGTTATGCGGGTAGCCAGTGGTTTGGTTGTTCATCGGTGACTTGTCGGGACATACTTCAATGGATTAAGAAAAATCCCAAGGTGATTATTCATTTTAAGAATATGCAAATCCCCGATGAATTTTTTTTTCAGACTGTGATTCTGAATCTTCGACCTCAAAATATCATGAGTTCCAATCACTTTATCAATACATTCAACGGAATAAATAATTATAGCGGCCCGCCTTTTTTGGAAGCCGATGATTTTAATAAGCTGTCACTTTCTGATAAGTTCTTCGCGCGTAAATTTCCAAAGGAGTCTGTGCATCCGATTCGACTCAAAATGCTTAATTACGATAACTCGTAAGATTACGACAGGAACGCCGCTGTTCCTGAGTAGCGCAGGTCGATAGTCATCTGCGCTACTCGCGGCATTTTAAGACTGATAAGCGGTTTTTAAGGTGTCGGTATCGGAAAACTCAGGGTATCTGGTTTGGAAAAATTTTTTAAAGTACGGCATAAAACTCATGGTAATGGGAACTGAAAAAAGACAATAAATTGCCGCCGCTTCACCTGTCGAAACACCGAATAACCATTGCGGCATGAATAAAGTGGCGACAGCCATAACAAAATGATAAGTGGCGATTCTATGATTTTGTTTCCATAAAAAACCGCTTAACGCCAATCCGAATAACGACCCCCATGTGACAAATAATCCGTAAGCACTGCCAATGTGATAACCGATATGATATTTGCCCATAAATAAACAAGAGACCATATCACCTATAAAATTAGGTGCTATATCAGATAGTTGCCATTGTCGCGGTAAAAAGTTGCAGATAATAAACAGACCGCTGAGTGTTGCGCCGAGTTGAGTGGCGCGTTTTAATGCGTTGGGGTCGGCTGAATAAGTTGCTAAGGCAGGCATGATGGCAAAAGCCTGTAAACTGATATGATAAGTGGATAATTCACTCAACCATAAATTAGTTCCATAGCCGCATTGATCGGCGACCGGGTAAGCAAAATACTGGATAAATTCCATCATGGTAAAATGAAGAATGGCATAAGTCCTCGCCATTCTGACCCAAAATGACTCAGATTTGTCTAAAAAAGTAATGCTGGAAGCAATCACACCGGCCACACCCAGGCTAAGCGACATATTGGCACTAAAACACATAACGTATTTCCTCCTAACGGTAAATAATTAATAACTAATTGAATTTATTATAGAACTATTCTTTCTAACAACCTATTGTACGTTGGCGAACCACGTTTTACCAAAAAGCACCCTCTCTTTAGGGCGGTGAGGATGTCAAGAATCAGATAATGCTTAATCGCCTTGTAATTCGTTTAACCTTTTCCGTAAACTTTGGCGACCAATCGGTAGAACCACAGCGGTCTGCTTAAGATAATCGCAAAAGCAACGACTGGCGTAACGGGAACAGGCGCAATATCAATAATAAATAATCCTAGGATACTGAGAAAGCATTTTTTCCTTGTCTGCTTGGTTTGTATAGTCGTAGCGGCTTGGATTGTTGTTTGAGACAGTGGCTTGTTTGCATATAAATGCACCGTGACTGTCCAGAACCATTGTGGTCTGAATAACACCACATACAGTCCAATCAGGCAACCGGGTGAAATAGGTCCGAAACCAATAATGGCAAAGATAGCAAAGACAGATAGGCATTTTATTTGCGTCAGATTCATATTCTATAGGAATGTTATTAAATAATTGTTAATTATGCCGTATACAGCCAGCTCGCATGAAGTGTAGCGTAATGTGCGGCTTTTCGCTGAGATGCTGTGCGTGGAAATGAAAAACTTGCTCTTATGCAAAATTTTTAACGGCGTATGAGGTGGCATTCACTGGATTTGCATATACCTGTCGGGTTGTGTCTAATAGTGTTTGGTGTGCATTGCCGTCAAATGGTCACGTTGCGTTTATTGCTGGTGCCGCTACCGCGTTGGTCAATCACAGTTAATCTAGGAGATGTTTTATGAATGGTAGAAGACATTTTATCAAAAAAGTCATCGCTGGACTGACTGCTTTTGGCGGCTGGTCTTTGTTGCAGCGTTCAGGTTTAGCGGCTACCGATACGGCGTTAGATACCAGCACAGAGAAATTGATTGGCAAGGGGGCATTGCTTAAAAAAACCTATCGACCACCCAATTACGAAACCCCCGTCAATTATTTTGATACGCCTTTTACGCCTAATAGTCATTTTTTTGTCCGTTATCATCATGCGCTGATTCCTGAAGTCAATGTTGAAAACTGGCGGTTGCGCATCGGCGGTGATGCGATTGGTACGCCGTTGGCGTTTAGTCTCGAACAATTGCGCCGTGATTTTGAAACTGTTGAAATTGCCGCTTTGTGTTTGTGTTCGGGTAATCGCCGCAGTGCGTTTGAGCCGCAGGTTGCGGGTATACAGTGGGATTCTGGAGCGATGGGAAACGCGCTGTGGCGTGGTGTGCGTCTGCGGGATGTGTTGGCAAAAGCGGGTATTAATGCGTCTGCTTTAGAGGTGACGCTTAACGGTGCCGATTCAGCTCTGTTGACTACCACACCTGACTTTATCAAAAGTCTGCCGCTGGCAAAAGCACTGGATGAAAATACGCTTATTGCTTTTGAAATGAACGGTGAACCGTTGCCGCACTGGAATGGTTTTCCTGTGCGACTGATTGTTTCGGGCTGGGTGGCAACGTATTGGATGAAGCATTTGACGGAGATCAATGTTATTTCCAAACCGCTTGATAATGTTTGGATGAAGACCTCCTATCGCGTACCGAAAAATCTTTTTGCGGGCGGACAGTTCAGCTCGCAGGAAATAGAGACAACGGTGCCGATTACTGACATAGCGGTCAATTCCTTAATCACTAATCTGCTGGAAGGACAAACCCTACCCGCATTAAAACCGCTGGAAATCAAAGGCGTTGCTTGGGATGCGGGCAGTGGTATTGCACGGGTGGAAATTTCTACCGATGACGGTATCAGTTGGCAGTCTGCCACGCTGCAACAGGATTACGGGCGATTTTCCTGGCGGCAATGGCGTTATGATTTTGTACCTAACCGTACTAAACAATATAGGATTATGGCGCGAGCGACCAGTCATTCTGGCGATAGTCAGCCTTTTGAGGCTGTTGCCAATCCGTCTGGTTATCATCACAATGCCGTTCAGAAAATTGCCGTTCAAGTGGTATGAGGAGAATATTATGCGTCGTCTGATTTTATTGTTATCGGTTTTCACTGGCGTAGCGGCAGCCGATGAAAACGCCATAGTATTGAAGCATGGACAGGGTAAAGAGTTGGTTTCCAGTCAATGTGCAATGTGTCACAGTCTGGATTATATCACCATGAACGCGACCGTTTTGGATCGGGCAGGTTGGGAGAAAACCGTTAGTAAAATGATTACTATGATGAACGCGCCGATTAATGAGGCTGATAAAAAAATTATCGTCGATTATCTGGTAAAAAATTACAGCAAATAGTTCGCATGGAGCTGCATTATGCAGGTTCTGGCAAATGTGGCGCGTACAAACCAGAAAAACCCCATCGGAAAATAAAAACTATCATGAAAAAACTTCTCTTATCATTATTAGCCATTATCCTTATCATTGAAGAATGGTTGTGGGACGGGCTTTCCGCGCTGGGACACTGGTTGGCTTATCATTTAGGTCTGGCGCGATTTGAGCTGTGGTTAGCGCAAACCTCGCCGTATCAGGCGTTAATAGCAATCAGTATTCCCATTTTATTGGTCACTCCGCTTAATATTGCCGCTTTTTGGTTATTAGCCAATGGCTTGATTTTACAAGGTATCGGGCTGGAAATAATCGCCAAGTTGTTGGGTACTTTATTTGTCGCGCGGTTTTTCACGTTGACCAAACAACAGTTATTAACGTTTCGTCTCATTGCGTCAGTTTATAACACAGTGACTTACTGGTTACGGTGGGCGCATGAAAAAATTATCGAAACAGCTGTGTATCAATGGGCGAAAGCCATTAAAGTTCGCGCCAAAGCGACGCTTGCGGCGTGGTTTAAAAAGTCTTGAATAAATAGGTGTTGGGTATTGGCAGGGAGTTTATGAGCGTAAAATACCCTATTGCAGACACGTTAAACGAGAACCTGTTTGCAATTACCCGTTGATCTAAAGTTGATTTTGTAAACGATTGCTAATTTTTCATTTTATTAAGATATTCTAAAATTTTAGCGTTTTTTGTTGTGAGCATTTTTTCATAATGCTTTTTATATTCTTGTGTAGTCAAATTACCCACATCTGAATTTTTCTCGGCAATAGCAATGGCTTTTTGATACAAAAGCTCTGCTTCAGAAAATTTGCCTTGCATCTCATAGAGAGAGGCTAAATTGTTCAGACTACTAGGTTCTGTTGACATTTCAATAATAGGCATTAAGAATTAAGCAGTTAAAAATCTGCAATAAAACGTAACGTATTGATACTTAAATTTTTTACCAAATGTCAACAGAACCTAGTAAGTTTTAAATTGTGAATTTTTATGCCATTGTTCTACGGTTTAAAATTCCAATAGTGATTATTAGTTTGTCTTCGGGTTTGTATTTGCCACACGTTGTTATTAACGCTAACAGTTATCGCACCACTATTGGCACTGATTAACCAGTGAGCGCTAATGTCTCGATAACGCGCTAATACTTCATTATGCGGATGCCCGAATTGATTGCGATACCCTGCGGGAATTAAAATATTTTTTGCGTTTACTGTCTGTAAAAAAGTGCGGGTTGAGGAGGTTTTACTGCCGTGATGCGGAGCGATTAATACATCACTTGTTAAGCGGTCGCCATACCTTTTGACCAGCCATGTTTCCGCTGCAGCTTCTATATCGCCTGTTAATAATGCCGTACCGTGTATCGATTGCACTTGTAATACACAAGAATTATCGTTATCTGAACCCGCTTGTTCAGCGGGTGACAAAATCGTAAAAACCACGCCATCCCACACCCACGACTGCCCCGCAACGCACCGTTCAGCCTGATAGGCACTGAGTTTTTCAGGGACGCTGGTCAAAATATTGTCGATATGAATGCCGTGCAGTAATGATTCCGCACCGCCGATATGATCGTTATCACCATGACTGATAATCAGTCGGTCAAGGTTAGCCACACCTTGCTGATGTAAAAACGGCAATAACACGTTTTTGCCCTGATCGCTGTCAGCAGAAAATTTCGCCCCCGTGTCATACACC